>NZ_JADBRA010000004.1:0-220321 GCF_014896205.1 Enterobacter cloacae complex sp. I2 | reverse complement strand
GGTGGGTCGTGCAGGATTCGAACCTGCGACCAATTGATTAAAAGTCAACTGCTCTACCAACTGAGCTAACGACCCGAGTGGTGGGTGATGACGGGCTCGAACCGCCGACCCCCTCCGTGTAAAGGAGATGCTCTACCAACTGAGCTAATCACCCCCGCTGTGTGGAGTCGCATTATAGGGAGAGTTGAAAATGAGTCAACGCATTTTCTAAAGTTTTTATTCGTTCGTCGTAAAATTAGTCAAAACGATCGCAAAACGGACTGTGGCGCATGATTTCTAAACAAAAACAGCAATCTCGAACCGGATAAAGTGATCGACATTGAGGAATCGGCCCACAGTGATAGAATATTGCCCATTGTTTTCTTCCCAGGATTTGCCGATTACCGGCATCTTTATAACGTAAGGCCATTTCATGAAAATCAAAACTCGCTTCGCGCCGAGCCCGACAGGCTATCTGCATGTCGGTGGTGCACGTACCGCTCTCTATTCCTGGCTTTTCGCACGCCACAACAAAGGTGAGTTTGTGCTGCGTATTGAAGACACCGATCTTGAGCGCTCAACGCCGGAAGCAATTGAAGCCATTATGGATGGGATGAACTGGCTGAATCTGGAGTGGGACGAAGGCCCGTACTTCCAGACCAAACGTTTTGACCGCTATAACGACGTCATTGACGAGATGCTGGTCGCGGGCACGGCCTATAAGTGCTACTGCTCCAGAGAGCGTCTGGATGCACTGCGCGAAGAGCAAATGGCAAAAGGCGAAAAACCGCGTTATGACGGTCGTTGCCGTCACGACCACAGCGAGCATGCTGCCGATGAGCCGTGCGTTGTGCGTTTTGCTAACCCGCAGGAAGGCTCTGTTATCTTTGATGACCAGATCCGTGGCCCGATCGAATTCAGCAACCAGGAGCTGGATGATCTGATTATTCGTCGTACTGACGGATCGCCAACCTATAACTTCTGCGTAGTGGTGGACGACTGGGATATGGAAATCACGCACGTGATCCGTGGTGAAGACCATATCAATAACACCCCGCGTCAGATCAACATCCTGAAAGCGCTGAACGCGCCGGTACCGGTGTACGCGCACGTATCGATGATCAACGGTGACGACGGCAAAAAACTGTCCAAACGCCACGGCGCGGTGAGCGTAATGCAGTACCGTGATGACGGCTATCTGCCGGAAGCGCTACTGAACTACCTGGTGCGTCTGGGCTGGGCCCATGGCGACCAGGAGATCTTCAGCCGCGAAGAGATGATCAACCTGTTCTCTCTGAACTCGGTGAGCAAATCCGCCAGCGCGTTCAACACCGATAAGCTGCTGTGGCTGAACCATCACTATATCAATACCATGCAGCCAGAATATGTGGCGACTTATCTGCAATGGCACATTGAGCAGGCAAACATCGATACCCGTACTGGTCCGGAACTGGCGGATCTGGTGAAACTGCTTGGCGAGCGTTGCAAAACGCTGAAAGAGATTGCCGAAAGCTGCCGCTATTTCTATGAAGAGTTTGACGCGTTCGACGCGGACGCGGCCAAGAAACACCTGCGTCCGGTTGCGCGTCAGCCGCTGGAAGTGGTGCGAGACAAGCTCGAAGCCATTACCGAATGGACAGCGGAAAATGTGCACCACGCGATTCAGGCTACTGCTGATGAGCTGGAAATTGGCATGGGTAAAGTCGGTATGCCGCTGCGCGTTGCGGTAACGGGGGCAGGCCAGTCTCCGGCGCTGGACGTGACCGTACATGCAATTGGTAAATCGCGTAGCGTTGCGCGCATCAACAAGGCGCTGGGCTTTATCGCTGAGCGCGAAAGCCAGCAGTAATGCCCGCGTAATACACATAACGGCAGGGTGACCTGCCGTTTTTTTTGCCTGTTATTCAGCAATACCAAGACGCGTAAGAAAACCCTGCAAACCTTCACGCGCGAGCAGTGTGCGCAAACGTTCCTGTTCGACAGCCGTCATGTTTTCCAGCGAGTCGATGATTTGTGGAAGCAGGCTGGGTGAGGTCGCCACGCCATAGAGGGAAGGGCTTTCCGCAACGTGGTAAACAGCCTGACGGTTACGCATGGCGGGAAGGCTTATGATGTGCTCCTTCACGTGCGCATCAATGCATATCACACGCGCTCTTCCGCCTTTAACGCCGTTAATCCCCTCCGTTTTCCATCCTTTTTGTCGTATCCAGCGATTAACGGTCTGTCGGGCTACGCCCAGACTGTCCGCCAGCTCTTCCGTGGTCATTTTGCTGCGTAATCTTTTCATATTAGCGTTGGTCGCGAATCCCTAAGCGTTGTAACAATCCGGTAATCCCTTCCCGCAGTAACAGCGATGTCATCTGCTTTTGCTCATCCGGCGTCATTTCATTCGCCAGCGTCATGAGCAGGGCGTGAAGTGAACCGTCGTGGTACGCCTTATCTGGCATTTCCGGCGACTCTGTCACCCTGCGTGCGCTGCGAATAAAGTCGCGCACTTTTTCATTGACGTGTACCAGACGCGCCTTGCCACCCTGAACGCCTGGTTTTGGCGATGTAATCCAACCCTCTTTACGTACCCATTTATTGATGGTCTGTCGGCTATAGCCAGTCAGCAGAGCTAACTCTTCTGGCGTCATTCGTTCCTTGATCATACAATTTCCTGAATATCTGTGGGGTTAATTAGTGGTTCATTTTATAGCACCGTTTTACGTGAAAACGTGACAAGCTTAACTCCTGGCTGCGAGCAGGCTCGCAAAGTGATTCATTTGCATGATTTTTCGACGGTTGAAAGGCGGAGGCTGAATTTGCCGTTGACACGTTGCGGCGGAATTCATATTATGCCGCCCGTCAACATGACAGCTTTACGATGGGGCTATAGCTCAGCTGGGAGAGCGCCTGCATGGCATGCAGGAGGTCAGCGGTTCGATCCCGCTTAGCTCCACCAAACTCTGAACCCAACAGAGTGCGGTAGGTAAAGTAACATGTGGGGCTATAGCTCAGCTGGGAGAGCGCTTGCATGGCATGCAAGAGGTCAGCGGTTCGATCCCGCTTAGCTCCACCAAAATTTAAACCCTCGTCGCAAGACGGGGGTTTTTTTATATCTTGTAAAATGTTTAGACTCTTTTTGTTGCCAGCAATGTCGTTTTCTATACATCACCTCAATCCAAATCAATAAACAAGTCTATAAATAGACCCGAACTTGATTCGTGCAATTAATAAACCTATTATCCATCCGGTCAATAAGACGATGGTTAAATAGATCTCACGGATTAATGAATAGAAAAATTTACAATAATGTAAAAATATTTATGATTGCCCTGGCGCTAAGCCTGATTGCGATCCCCTTTTCCCGTTATATCTCCCCGCGCGCTATCGTCAACGAAAATGATGTTTATTTAGCGTGGTTGCCCTTAAGCGCTATGCTCGCCATCGTGTTGTTATTTGGACGAAGGGCAATCATTCCTTTACTGATTAGTTTTAGTGTCACTAACATTTATTACTTTGATTTAGCATTGCTACAATCTTCCGTGTTATTACTTTGTCAGACGTTTGCCGTCTTTGCGGCCTGTGGCGTCATCCGTCTGATGCTGGGCAAGCGCTGGCGACACAGCATGCCGAATAAGTACATCGGTATACGTATTTTCTGGCTCGGATTTATGGTTCCTGTAGGCATCAAATTATCGATGTATCTGGCTGGATATTTATTTGATTTCCCGGTGACAATCTCCTCCTATTTCGGCGAAGGCTCTGCAATTTATAACGTTATCGATATTCAAAGCCTCATTTGTGCCGCCCTGATTTTCACCATGATGTTCTATTACCCGTTAAGAATGATAATTAATCCCCGGTATGCCCGAACATTCTGGCGGCGAAGCGTGAAGCCTCTCTTTTGTCACAAAAAAGCATTATTTATCGTTGTGTGGCTGATGCTGTTGGTCTCGATGATCGCTATTTTGTGCGCGCCTTTCGAGTCACAGTTTATAGCTGGTTATTTGATGCCAATCGTTTTTATTCTTTTTACCCTAGGGATTGGTCGTCTGAGCTATTCACTCATCTCTTTGCTCTGGGCGGCTTCGGCGCTCATGCTGTTGACCTACAATTATAATTTTCTCAATGGCGTTGAATCGGGTCACTCACTTTCCTTTATCCTCTCGGTGCTCATCTCTTTCGCCATCTGCCTGCTTTACATGTCACGGATCTTCCAAAAAAGTGAATGGCTGAAACAGGGATGGCAGGAGAGGGCGCTTACCGATCCGCTCACCGGTCTGCCTAACATTCGTGCGCTGGAAGTTTTTCTTCAGCACCATCCTGAGGCTAAAGTCTGCTGCCTGCGCCTGGATAATCTGGAATTCCTGAGTCGTCACTACGGCATCCTCATGCGCGTGCACTGTAAAAAGATGATCACCGCGTCGCTGCAACCGCTATTGCAAAAAGACGAGAAGCTCTTCCAGCTACCGGGCAGCGAGCTGGTGGTGGTTTTGCTGGGGCCGGGCACGGCTGAGCGCCTGCAATATATGGTTGACCAACTGAACAGCCGTAAGATCACCTGGAACAAGACCGAGCTCGACATTGAGTTTGGTGCCTCCTGGGGGGAAGTGCCGGATGGGGAAAGCCTGCACCACACGCTGGGTCAGCTGAGCTGGCTGTCCGAGCAATCCTGTGGCGGGCATAACGTTCTGGCGTTAACCAACAGTCTGGATGATGTCTCTGGTCAGACGACGGACAGGGTGCTAATGCTGGCCCGCATAAAACGCGCCCTGGATATCGGCGGTCTTCACCTTTACGCCCAGCCAATCCACAATGCGCGCGGGGAAGGGTACTTTGAAATCCTCTCCAGGCTGGAAAGCGATGGCGAGATCATCACCCCTGACCGCTTTATTCCGCTGATTGCTCAGTTCAACCTGAGCCACCGGTTTGACCTGAACGTACTGGAAAAATTGCTGATGTGGATGCGCAGCCATCCGTCCGGACGTGCAGGAACGCGCTTCTCCGTCAATCTGATGCCGCTGACGCTGATGCAAAATGAGATTGCGGCTGAGATCATTGCCCTTTTTGAACGCTACGCTATTGCGCCGCAAGATATCATCATTGAGATCACCGAGGAACAGGCTTTCTCTGACTCGGGAAGCAGCATCAAAAATATCCAGCAGCTGCGTGATTACGGCTTCCGTATTGCCATAGACGACTTTGGTACCGGCTATGCCAACTTTGAGCGCCTGAAGCGGCTGGAGGCCGATATCATTAAGATCGATGGCAGCTTCGTTAAAGATATCTGCACCGACAGCATGGATGCGATGATCGTGCAGTCCATTTGCAACATGGCAAAAACGAAATCGCTGTGTGTGGTGGCTGAATATGTGGAAACGGCTGAACAACGCGAAATGTTGCTGCGATTTGGCGTAGATTATTTGCAGGGCTATTTGATTGGCAAGCCACAGCCTCTGACGGCGCTGGAAGCATAAAAAAACCGGGAGCGATGGCTCCCGGTTTTCGTTCAGCGGTATGAATTAGAGGACCAGTGCTGCGATAGAGGCAGACAGGACGCTCACCAGCGTTGAACCGTAAACCAGCTTCAGGCCAAAGCGAGACACCACGTTACCCTGCTCTTCGTTCAGGCCTTTAATTGCGCCAGCGATGATACCGATGGAAGAGAAGTTCGCGAAGGAGACCAGGAAGACGGACAGGATCCCTTCCGCGCGCGGGGAGAGCGTGCTGGCAATCTTCTGGAGATCCATCATCGCCACGAATTCGTTGGATACCAGTTTCGTTGCCATGATGCTGCCCACCTGCAACGCTTCATGAGCCGGTACACCCATCACCCAGGCAACCGGGTAGAAGATATAGCCCAGAATGCCCTGGAAGGAGATACCCAGTACGGCCGCAAACAGGGCGTTCAGCGCAGCGATCAGCGCGATAAAGCCAATCAGCATCGCGGCAACGATAACCGCAACCTTGAAACCAGCCAGAATGTATTCACCCAGCATTTCGAAGAAGCTCTGTCCCTCGTGCAGGTTTGACATCTGAATGTTCTCTTCGCTGGCATCCACACGGTACGGGTTAATCAGCGAAAGGACGATAAAGGTGCTGAACATGTTCAGAACCAGCGCCGCAACCACGTATTTAGGTTCCAGCATGGTCATATACGCGCCCACGATAGACATGGAAACGGTAGACATTGCGGTCGCCGCCATGGTGTACATGCGGTTGCGGGACATCTTGCCGAGGATATCTTTATACGCAATGAAGTTCTCAGACTGACCGAGGATCAGCGAGCTGACTGCGTTGAAGGACTCCAGCTTGCCCATGCCGTTAACTTTAGATAACAGGAAGCCGATCGCACGGATAACCACCGGCAGAACACGGATGTGCTGGAGGATACCGATCAGGGCAGAGATGAAGACGATAGGGCAGAGCACTTTCAGGAAGAAGAAGGCCAGACCCTGATCGTTCATGTTGCCAAAGACAAAGTTTGTCCCTTCGTTGGCAAATCCGAGCAGTTTTTCGAACATTTCGGAGAAGCCTTTCACGAAGCCGAGGCCTACGTTGGAGTTCAGGAAGAACCACGCAAGTAAAACTTCAATGACCAGCAGCTGGACAACATAGCGAATACGAATATTTTTGCGGTCTGTGCTGACCAGCAATGCGAGTGCAGTAACGACAACGAGTGCCAGGACAAAATGAAGGACGCGGTCCATATTTGCTCCAAATATGAGGCAGGTTTAATTTCCGTGCACATTCTATGTAACAAGCACAAAGAAAACGAGATCAAGCCCACACTATAGTTACATCCTGTGACGAGTCTCAAAAATAGTGATCAACAATACATTTTTGTTATGTTAGGTAAATGAGTGAAAAGTTAAGTTTGTGTGCTACGCTTCACAAATGTCTGCGCATTTTCACATTCTGTGACCTTGCTCCACCTGCCTGTCTATTGTTCCTGACTATCAGAGAAATCATGTTAATCATTACAAATGAACTTGATAATCATTCTCATTTTGATAGCATAAAACATAGCAAAGGCTATATTTCCAGAGGCAGAAATGACGAATAGTCGCGTAGAGAGTAGCAGCGGCAGAGCGGCACGCAAGCTGCGGTTCGCATTAATGGGACCGGCATTCATTGCCGCGATTGGCTACATCGATCCGGGTAATTTTGCGACCAATATTCAGGCCGGGGCCAGTTTCGGCTATAAGCTGCTGTGGGTTGTGGTTTGGGCCAACCTGATGGCGATGCTGATTCAGATGCTTTCCGCGAAGCTGGGTATTGCCACCGGGAAAAACCTGGCGGAGCAAATCCGCGATCACTATCCGCGTCCGGCGGTATGGTTTTACTGGGTCCAGGCGGAAATTATTGCCATGGCCACCGATCTCGCTGAGTTTATCGGGGCGGCGATCGGCTTTAAGCTCATTCTGGGCGTCTCCCTGCTACAGGGCGCCGTGCTGACCGGTATCGCCACGTTCCTTATTCTGATGCTCCAGCGGCGGGGACAAAAACCGCTGGAGAAAGTCATCGGCGGCCTGCTGCTGTTCGTCGCTGCCGCCTATATCGTTGAGCTGGTTTTCTCCCAGCCGAATCTGGTGCAGCTGACGAAAGGGATGGTGATCCCATCGTTACCCACCTCTGAAGCCGTTTTTCTCGCGGCCGGGGTGCTGGGGGCGACCATCATGCCGCACGTGATTTATCTGCACTCTTCTTTAACCCAGAATCTGCACGGCGGGACGAGCAAAGAACGTTACTCCGCCTCGAAATGGGATGTGGCGATCGCGATGACCATTGCCGGATTTGTGAACCTGGCGATGATGGCGACCGCCGCCGCCGCGTTCCACTTTAACGGGCATACCGGGGTTGCCGATCTCGACCAGGCTTACCTGACGCTGGAGCCGTTGCTGAGCCATGCCGCGGCCACTATTTTCGGTTTAAGCCTTGTTGCTGCGGGTCTCTCGTCTACGGTTGTGGGAACGCTGGCCGGGCAGGTGGTGATGCAGGGGTTTGTACGTTTCCACATTCCTCTGTGGGTTCGCCGCTCGGTAACCATGCTGCCTTCCTTTATTGTCATTCTGATGGGATTGGATCCGACCCGCATTCTGGTGATGAGTCAGGTGCTGCTGAGTTTCGGTATTGCGCTGGCGCTGGTGCCGCTGCTGATCTTCACCAGCAACAAATCGCTGATGGGCGATCTGGTAAATTCAACGTGGGTGAAACGCGCCGGCTGGGCCATTGTGGTGGTGGTGGTGGCGTTAAACCTCTGGTTGTTAATAGGCACGGCGGCAGGGCTGTAAAAGAAAAAGGAGCCGTGAGGCTCCTTTTTGCTGTTAATGATGATGGCCGTGACCGTGGCCCCTGCCTTTACCATGGCCTCTGCCGCCGCGGTGGTCGTCACGATCGTGCCAGCCTTCGCGGTAGCCGCGTTCGTAGGCCTTACGCTTATCCCAGCCACGGTGATAGCCGTTATCGTGTTTCCACCAGCGGTTTTTACGCCACTCATAATGGCGGTGCCAGTAGTCACGGTCGCGCCAGCCGCCGCCGTCCCAGTAGTTACCGTAATTGTCGCGATCGCCAATTTGTAATTTTATCGATGGCAACAGGGTGATTTCGCCAGCGTTGGCGACCAGCGGGGCCGAAGCCAGTAATACCGCTGCAAGAATCAGTGACCTGAACATACTCTTCTCCTTCACGATCGGGGCCGCTGTGCGACCTGTTAACGCAATTTTACGAGTTGGTAAACATTCGTTTCATCGCCTCAACTCCTAAATCATGAAGGAGAGCACTTTTTGCTAAAAGTAATGTTAATCTGAACTGGACAGGATCGCTTCTATCGTCTTCAGCTCGTCTGCGGAGAAATGACAATTTTCAAGCATGCCTGCTGCATCATCAATTTGCCCGGTTTTGCTTGCGCCGATGAGCACTGACGTCACCGCATCGTGGCGCAGTATCCAGGCCAGCGCCATTTGCGACAGCTTTTGCCCCCGGCTTTGCGCCAGCGCGTTCAGCTTACGCACTTTTTCCAGCTTATTGTCGGTGATTTGCTCCGGATTAAGGAACTTACTGCCGCTTGCCGCGCGAGAATCTGCCGGGATGCCGTTCAGATAGCGATCGGTCAACTGTCCACCGGCCAGCGGAGAGAAGGGGATACATCCCACCCCTTTTTGCTGCAATACCTCCAGCAAACCCGCTTCAGGCGCACGTTCAAACATGGAGTACTTCGGCTGGTGGATGAGACACGGCGTGCCCAGATCCTCCAGTATTTCAATCGCCTGTCGTGCCAGTTCTGCCGGGTAGTTGGACAGACCAATGTACAGCGCCTTGCCCTGACGCACCACGTGGTCAAGCGCTTTCATGGTTTCACGCAGCGGCGTTTGGGGATCGGGACGATGGTGATAGAAAATATCAACGTACTCCAGCCCCATACGCCTGAGGCTTTGATCCAGGCTGGCGATCAGGTATTTACGTGAGCCCCAGTCGCCGTAAGGCCCGTCCCACATGGTGTAGCCCGCTTTGGTGGAGATAATCAGCTCATCGCGCCAGGGCAGGAAATCCTCCTGCAAAATGCGACCAAAATTACGTTCGGCCGACCCGGGAGGCGGGCCGTAATTATTGGCAAGGTCAAAATGCGTAATACCCAAATCGAACGCGCGCTGTAAAAGTTGACGGCTGTTTTCGAGCAGCGTCGCGTCGCCAAAATTATGCCACAGCCCCAGCGAGATGGCGGGAAGCTTAAGGCCGCTTTGTCCACAGCGGCGATACTGCATTGTCTGATAACGATTTTTGTCAGGTTGATAACCCATTGGCGAGACCTCTGGCGCTGAAAAAAAAATCAGTGTATACGTTTACACTCACCCGAAGAAAATGAGCATAGCTCAGCTTTTTTCGTAAAGCATTCTTTCCATTCTCGACTTCTCGCCATTTCTGGACAGGCTTCACGCTTATTTAATACTCAGAGTGAGGTCAACGTCAGAAGGACACCTATAATATGCGTACCCCCTATTGCGTCGCCGATTACCTGCTGGACCGACTAACAGATTGCGGTGCCGATCATCTGTTTGGCGTGCCGGGCGACTATAACCTGCAATTTCTCGACCATGTGATAGACAGCCCGGACATCTGCTGGGTGGGCTCTGCCAACGAACTGAACGCGTCTTACGCTGCTGACGGCTATGCCCGCTGTAAGGGCTTTGCCGCGCTGCTGACGACATTCGGCGTTGGGGAATTAAGCGCCATGAACGGTGTGGCGGGCAGCTTTGCCGAACATGTTCCCGTGCTCCATATTGTGGGGGCCCCGGGTATGGCGGCACAGCAACGAGGAGAGTTATTGCACCATACGTTAGGCGACGGCGAGTTCCGCCACTTCTATCATATGAGCGAACCCATTACCGTCGCACAGGCGGTGCTCACCGAACAAAACGCCTGCTATGAAATTGACCGGGTGCTTACCACCATGCTGCGCGAGCGCCGTCCGGGCTACCTGATGCTGCCTGCCGATGTGGCGAAAAAAGCCGCTACGCCCCCTGTAAGCGCTCTCACTTTGCATCCCGCACCCGCTGATTCAGCCTGTTTGCAGGCGTTCCGTGAGGCTGCCGAAAAGCGTCTGTCCATGAGCAAACGCACCGCGCTGCTAGCGGATTTCCTGGTGCTGCGCCACGGCCTGAGAGACGCCGTTCAGAAGTGGGTCAAAGCGGTGCCAATGGCCCACGCAACGATGCTGATGGGTAAGGGCATTTTTGATGAACGCCAGAGCGGCTTTTATGGCACCTATAGCGGGTCGGCAAGCGCCGAACAGGTTAAAGAGGCGATCGAGGGTGCCGATACGGTGCTGTGCATTGGCACGCGTTTTACCGATACGCTCACCGCCGGATTTACCCATCAGCTGACGCCAGCCCAGACGATAGAGGTTCAGCCCCACGCTGCCCGCGTCGGTGACGTCTGGTTTACGGGCATCCCGATGAGGGAGGCGATTGAAACGCTAACGGCCCTGTGTAAAACGCATGTACGTGATACGCGAACGTCATCAGATAACAACGGCTTTTCGTTCCCCACTATCGAAGGGTCTCTGACGCAGGAGAGTTTCTGGCGTACCCTGCAAGCGTTTATTCGTCCCGGCGATATCATTCTGGCTGACCAGGGAACATCTGCTTTTGGCGCTATCGATCTGCGTTTACCGGCAGACGTCAACTTTATCGTCCAGCCGCTGTGGGGCTCAATTGGCTACACGCTGGCGGCGGCTTTTGGCGCGCAAACGGCGTGTCCGGACCGACGCGTGATTGTCCTGACGGGCGACGGCGCCGCGCAGCTGACCATTCAGGAGCTGGGCTCAATGCTGCGCGACAAGCAGCGCCCGATTATTCTGGTGCTTAACAACGAAGGGTACACGGTCGAGAGGGCTATCCACGGGCCGGAGCAGCGCTATAACGATATCGCCCTCTGGAACTGGACGCAGATCCCGCAGGCGCTGAGCCTGGCGCCTCAGGCAGAGTGCTGGCAGGTCAGCGAAGCGGAAGCGCTGGCAGAAGTGCTGGATAAAGTGGCACACCACGAGCGGCTGTCGCTGATCGAGGTGATGCTGCCGAAAGCCGATATTCCGCCGCTGTTGAGCGCGCTGACCAAAGCGCTGGAGGCGCGCAATAACGCCTGATTACCTGTCGTTTCGCCATGCCATCAGCATCGGTTTGCCCGCCAGCAGGAGCCAGGCGGGCAACATCACGATACAGAGCAGCGGCAGAAGCGTGGTATCCGGCACGACAACGGCCGCCATAAACAGGCTTAGCCACGCATCGCGCGTGACCACCAGTACCAGCCCCAGAATGGAGCAGGAGACGGTAATCGCCGCAGGGACTGCGTCGACGTGCTCATGCAGCATCAGCCCCAGCGCGACCCCAACAAAGACCGCCGGGAAGATACGACCTCCCCGGAAACCACAGGCCGCAGCGACCACGAGCGCCGCCAGTTTTATCAGCGCGAACAGCAGATAATCTGAAACGCTAAAGACCTGGCTGAAGGCCAGCTGCTGCATCTCGTCCAGCCCCTTAAACAGCGTAACCGTCCCGCCGATGGCGCCTAAAATGCCCAGAATAAAGCCGCCCATACCCAGAATCAGCACCGGATGCTTCAGCCTGTGCATCAGGCGATGCAGGCGCGGAAGACACCATACCGCGACCATCCCCAGCGCAATGGCTATCGCGACGACGACGACACCGCTGAAAATATCGGCGAGCTGCATCTGACCGTAGTGGGGGATGGGCAGCGAAAAATGAGGATGGAAAAACAGGCTGGTGGTGAGCGCCCCCGCAGCGGCGGCCATCAGCGGCGCGAAGAGTTTGTCCCACAGCGGCACGTCATTGTCCCTGCTCAGGGTTTGAGAAAAGATAAGCGCGGCGGCTACTGGCGTGCCAAACAGCGCCCCGATGGTGCCGGCGGAGGCCAGAATCGTCCAGTCCAGCGCGCCAACGCGCGGGAAAAGACGCGCCCCCAGGAAGACCGCCAGCGCGATGTTGACCGCCATAATGGGGTGTTCAGGCCCGAGGCTCACGCCGCCGGCGAGACCGATAATCAGCGCGATGATAAGCCCCGGCAGGGCAGAAGGCGAAACGGGCGCGCCAATCAGTGGTTCCAGCGCCGGGTCCGGCCCGGCGTGTCCCGGGCTATAGCGGATCACCAGGCCTACGGCAATCCCGGTCAGGGTCAGCATCATCATGATCCAACCCGGCGAGTCAATGCTGATGCCGAGCTTTGCCGGTAGCGCAGACCACAACAACGATTGCAGCACCGATGCCACCTTCATGACGACGATGAGCACCAGGCTCGACGCCACGCCAATAATCAGCGCCGGGACGGCCAATAACAGCATGGTTCTGGCTCGCGGATGGAGCATGATGATTTCCTTGTACAAAACGGCTTAACGTTACTTTGCACAATCAGCATTGTGGCAATAGTGCAAAAGGTGCTGAAACGGTAAAGTTATTATGTGACGAAGATCGATAATCCATGGGCAGTCACCTTCTGGTCGTTGTTGTTATCACGCCTTGAATTTACAGTGTCCCAAAGATTTATTCTGACTTTAGCGGAGCAGTAGAAGAATGACAAAGTATGCTTTGGTAGGTGATGTGGGCGGCACCAACGCTCGCCTTGCCCTGTGCGATGTGAACAGCGGTGAAATTTCTCAGGCGAAAACCTATTCAGGGCTGGATTACCCAAGCCTGGAAGCGGTGGTACGCGTCTATCTGGAAGAGCATAAAGTGAGCGTTGAGGACGGTTGTATCGCCATCGCCTGTCCGATCACCGGCGACTGGGTCGCGATGACCAACCACACCTGGGCCTTCTCAATTGCCGAAATGCAGAAGAACCTCGGCTTCTCGCACCTCGAAATCATTAACGACTTCACCGCGGTTTCCATGGCTATTCCGATGCTTAAGCAAGAGCATCTGATTCAGTTCGGCGGTACGGCCCCGGTTGAAGGTAAACCGATTGCCGTTTACGGCGCGGGCACCGGTCTGGGGGTGGCGCACCTGGTTCACGTCGACAAACGCTGGGTGAGCCTGCCGGGCGAGGGCGGTCACGTGGATTTTGCGCCGAACAGCGAAGAAGAGGGCATTATTCTTGAGGAGCTACGCGCCGAGATTGGTCACGTGTCGGCGGAGCGCGTGCTTTCTGGCCCGGGGCTGGTGAACCTGTATCGGGCGATTGTGAAATCAGATGGCCGTCTGCCGGAAAATCTGCGGCCTAAAGACGTGACCGAACGCGCGCTGGCCGACAGCTGTACTGACTGTCGCCGTGCGCTGTCGCTGTTCTGCGTCATTATGGGGCGTTTCGGCGGCAACCTGGCGCTGAATCTTGGCACCTTTGGCGGGGTCTATATTGCGGGCGGGATCGTGCCGCGCTTCCTCGATTTCTTTACCGCCTCCGGCTTCCGCGGCGGCTTCGAAGACAAAGGCCGCTTCAGGAGCTACGTGCAGGACATTCCGGTTTACCTGATTGTCCACGACAACCCAGGCTTGCTTGGCTCCGGTGCGCATCTGCGCCAGGTGCTTGGCCAGATCCTCTGACGCCCGTCCCCCTCTCCTGCGGGAGAGGGAACGCACTACAGGTGCATGAGCTGGCGGAACTCTTTCACCCTGCTGCGGCTTACCGGCACCTGAAAATCCAGATCCTTCAGACGCAAAATATAGGTGTTATTAAACCAGGGCTCGATTTCGCGGATCTTGTTCAGGTTGACGCAGAACGAACGGTGGCAGCGGAAGAAGCGGGCGGCCGGGAGTTTATTGCAAAATTCGGTGATGTTCATCGCCATGACGTAGGATTCACGCCGCGTATAGACAAACGTCATTTTTTCATGCGCTTCGGCATAGTAAATATCGTCGACAGGCGTGACGATGATCCGTTCGTCTTTCACCAGGTTAATGGTGTCGTTTTCCCGCGCTGCCGGGCTGGTGCTGGCGGGCAGCGTCTGCTGCTGCCATGCGGCTTCCAGCTTATGCAGCATACTGATAATACGCGACTCCTGGTAAGGCTTGAGAATATAGTCAAACGCCTCGAGCTCGAAGGCTTCCACGGCATGCTCTTTCCACGCGGTGACAAACACAATAAACGGCTTATGGGCGAACTGATTGATATTTTGCGCCAGCAGGACGCCGTCCAGCGACGGAATATTAATATCGAGAAAAATCGCGTCGACCCGGTTATGCTGCAAAAATTTCAGCACGTCCAGACCGTCCTCAAAGCAGCCAACAATCTCCATCTGGCTGTGGGTTTTGATAAGCCAGCTCAACTCCTGCTGAGCCAGAATTTCATCTTCTACAATGATGACTTTCATCTGTTACTCCGGCCTACGGCAACAAGGAAATGGGGGCATTAACGGGCGTTCGTTCATTCGGAACATAAAAAGCAATCTCGGTGCCCGGCTCAAGACGGTGAATGTGCAGCCCGTCACCGAACAGCAGCTTGACCCGGTGGTGCACGTTCAGCAGCCCGATCTTGTTGCCCGGCATTTCATTTGCCTCGACGCGCTCGATGACTTTCGGATCGATGCCGTGCCCGGTATCGCGCACGGCGATGCGCACGCGGTTACCGCTTTCCGTCACGCTAATCGTGACCACGCCTTTGCCTTTACACGGCTGAATACCGTGAACAATGGCATTTTCCACCAGCGGCTGGATCAACAGGCTTGGGATCACGCAGTTGACCTCCTCATCAATATCGTAAATGACCGTGAGCTTATCGCCAAAGCGTGCCTGCTCGATCGCGATGTAATCTTTAATTTGATACAGCTCTTTTTTGATGTCGATCTGCTCGTCGTCTTTTAGCTCAATGTTGTAGCGCAGATAGCGTGACAGATTAAAAATCAGCTGCCGCGCGGTGTCCGGATTAAGACGGATGGAGGAGGAGATCGCATTCAGCGCGTTAAACAAAAAATGGGGATTGATCTTGCTTTGCAGGGCACGGAGTTCTGCCTTATTTGCCATCTCGCGCAGCTGCTCCGCACGCGACACTTCGAGTTGGGTAGAGATAATTTGCGACAGGCCAATCGCCATTTCCTGAAGCGAGGAGGTGATTTGGTGCGCGTGACAGTAGTAAATTTTCAGCGTCCCCGTGACGACCCCTTTTTCCCACAGCGGGATCACCAGCATCGAGTGGATCTCTGGCGTTCGGTGGGCTTCATCATTATTTTTAATGATGATTTTTCCGTAATTAATTGCCTGTCTGGTGGTCGGGCTGATGGTATCGTCGCTGTCGCGGTAGTTGTGCTCACCAACGCCAACGTAAGCCAGCACGTGGTCAATATTGGTGATAGCGACCGCATCCGCATGAATGTCCCGGCGGATGATATCGCAAACCTGACGTAAAGAGTCGGCGTTAACGTGTCGGAAAAGCGGCAGCGTTTTGTTGGCAATATCCAGCGCCAGCTTGGCCTGACGCGCGGCGCTGGCCTCTTTTTCGCCTTCCACGCTTTGCACCAGCAGCACGATAAAACCGATACAGACGCTCCCGAGGATCATCGGAATCCCGATCTTCGAGACGATATCCAGCCCCAGCGCAACGGTGGGCGCCCAGACGACGACCAGAATCATGGTCAGCGTTTCGCAAACCATCCCTGCGATAATCCCCGCACGCCAGTGCTGCTTTTTCGGGATTTTGCGGTTAATCCAGCCGGAGAGTATCCCGGCAATAATGCTGGTGATAAAGCAGGGGACGGCCGTCACGCCGCCAATATCAATCAGGTATCGGTGGGTCCCGGCGATAATGCCCGTAATAATCCCGACCCAGGGGCCAAAGAGGATCCCGCCTGACATCACGGCGATGATGCGCACGTTTACCAGCGATCCTTCTACCGGCACGCCGGACCAGGTGCTGAACAGGGCAAACATCGAAAAGATAAACGTGACGGCCAGCAGCTCTTTTGGCGAGTGGGCTGATTTATGCAAAAGCTCGCGAAACAAGCGAATGCGGATGAGGAAAAAGAGACAGATCAGCATTAATGCCGCGCGGTCGAACACCGCCAGGAGCATATTGAAGATTTCGTGCACGGTCAGGCCTGGGAAAACGGGAAAAATCTATGATAGAAAACATGGGGCCTGATGACCAGCTATCCGTCAGATTTATAAAATGAGGAAAAACCATAACTCCCAAAGGGGATTGTTCTCTTTTGACTGAAAGACGGTGCGTTTCCGTTTGAGGTAAAAAGTACGGTAACAATACTGATAACAACGTGTTAAATCGTAGCGCTTAAAACTGCCTGTTCGCGAAAAGAGTTCCGCTTTTCACTGCTATCGCGTTCCCGTTTTAGCGCAAAATATTATTTTGTCATTACCCTCTCGACAGCGTCTTTTTCTTCAGGTTATTTTCTAAGCACGCCACACGGGTGGCAGCGTCGCTCGGACGGTCCGGGCGCTAACGTGACTCTGAGGAATCTATGGCTGAATTCAGTCCTGAACGCCGTTTTACGCGTATCGATCGTCTCCCCCCTTATGTTTTCAACATCACTGCTGAACTGAAAATGGCTGCGCGTCGGCGCGGCGAAGACATTATCGATTTCAGTATGGGTAACCCTGACGGCCCAACGCCGCCGCATATCGTTGAGAAACTCTGCACCGTTGCCCAGCGTCCTGATACCCACGGGTACTCGACCTCACGCGGTATTCCCCGGTTACGTCGGGCGATCTCTCGCTGGTATCAGGATCGTTATCAGGTGGATATCAATCCCGAAAGTGAAGCGATCGTGACCATTGGCTCGAAAGAGGGGCTGGCCCACCTGATGCTGGCGACGCTGGATCACGGCGATACCGTCCTGGTGCCGAACCCGAGCTACCCTATTCATATTTATGGGGCGGTGATTGCCGGCGCGCAGGTTCGTTCTGTTCCGCTGGTGGAAGGCGTCGACTTCTTTAACGAGCTGGAACGGGCGATTCGTGAAAGCTATCCAAAGCCGAAAATGATGATCCTCGGCTTCCCGTCTAACCCAACGGCACAATGCGTTGAACTCGAATTCTTTGAGAAAGTGGTTGCACTGGCTAAGCGTTACGACGTGCTGGTGGTACACGATCTCGCCTATGCCGATATCGTTTATGATGGCTGGAAAGCGCCGTCCATTATGCAGGTACCGGGTGCCCGTGATGTGGCGGTTGAGTTTTTCACGCTCTCGAAAAGCTACAACATGGCGGGCTGGCGAATTGGATTTATGGTCGGGAACAAAACGCTGGTGAGCGCCCTGGCACGTATTAAAAGCTACCATGACTATGGCACCTTTACGCCATTACAGGTCGCGGCCATCGCGGCGCTGGAAGGGGATCAGCAGTGCGTACTTGATATTGCCGCCCAGTACAAACGCCGCCGTGATGTGCTGGTCAAAGGGCTTCACGAAGCGGGCTGGATGGTGGAAATGCCTAAAGCTTCCATGTACGTCTGGGCGAAAATCCCCGAGCCGTATGCGGCGATGGGATCGCTGGAATTTGCCAAAAAACTGCTTCAGGACGCGAAGGTGTGCGTCTCTCCGGGCATCGGCTTTGGTGACTACGGTGATACGCACGTGCGTTTCGCGCTGATCGAAAACAGCGACCGTATCCGTCAGGCAGTGCGGGGGATCAAAAGCATGTTCCGCGCGGATGGTTTGCTCGCAGCGAAGAGCGTTACGGAACAAGCTGAGTCTTAACGGACACCTAAAAAAACAGGCGCCAACGGCGCCTGTTTTTTTGACTGCATTTTCTTAACTAGATCATCAGAGCAAACGTTCCGGCCCAAACTAAAACAATAACCGAAATGCCCATAAAGAAATATTTCACGTTTCATCGCTCCGCGTATCTTCCGGTACGCATTAAAAAAACAGAGTCCAACTGAGTATAGAGAGTTGAAATCATGCGAAAGGGGAAATCGGATTTATCCCGTTCCGTCGCTAACTTCAGCCCTGAATTCTGTGCTTTCCTGTCGCCAGACGGCGCTAATGTACGCCTAAAATTCAGGAGTGACAAGAGGCATTTTTTTAAATAATTTCCTATACTTACGAGTGTCGTGGAACGGCGACAGTTTGATTTCAGTACGCAATAAATGCGTATTGAGCGACGGTTGAAAGAAACCGTTACGCACGGCGATGACAGGTGTTTGAAAAGGTTAGTTTCTTAGCGAAACTAACCTTCGGAAGGGTTCAGATATAGAGTGAGGCTTCGCCCAGTGGGCGGGTTTTGAAGCGGCGGTGCATCCACAGATACTGCTCAGGTGCACGCATAATCTCAAACTCAATCACCTTATTGATAAAGGTAGCGGCTTCACTTTCGTCTTCAGGATAGTTCGCCATTTCTGGGGAAATGTGCAGACGATAGCCTGACTTATCGGCTTTTCGGACCATGGTAACCGTTAACATCGCGGCGCCTGACAGACGTGAAATCACAAAGGTACCGTTTGTCGTAGCGACATCTTTAACCGCGAAGAAAGGGGCAAAGCTACTGCCTTTAGGACCGTAATCCTGATCCGGGGCAAACCAGACGGCTTCACCTTTTTTCAGGGCGCCCACCATACCGCGCAGATTGTTACGGCTGATCATCGCCTTGTTGGAGCGCATGCGACCCCGCGTTTGTACCCATTCCATCAGCGCACTGTTGTGCGGGCGATAGGTTGCCATCATCGGCTGACAGAGACCCATAACGCGGCCGCCCAGCTCAAGGGACATAAAATGTACGCCAACAACCATCACGCCGCGCTTTTGCAGCTGGGCACGCTTCAGGTTATCCAGACCTTCCACGTCGAACCATTTACGGACGCGTTCGTCTGACCAGAACCAGGCCATACCGGTTTCAAGCAGCGCCATACCGATAGATTTGAAATTTTCCGCAATCAGCGTTTCGCGCTGCTGCGCATTGTAATGCGGAAAGCAAAGTTCGAGATTTTTACGTGCAATGGACTCACGACGTTTGAGGAAGTGACGCGATGCGCTGCCGAGCTTCGAACCCAGAAAACGAATCACAGGATAAGGGAGTTGGACCAGTAGCCAAAGTACGCCAAGGCCGAACCATGTAAACCAGTAGCGCGGATGCAGAAACGCCCGCTGAAATTTGGATTGAGACAAAATAGTGGAACCTTTGTAAAGCCTGTGAAGGTAGCGCAGACTTCGCGATACCACGTGCCATTAAGACCGTAGGACGAGGTCATGGTTGCAGGCTTTACCGTTCTTTACGACGTTGCCTGGCCATTGCTGACTTGGGTGGGCGGCATAATGTAGCACCGTTATACAATATGAGCTATCACTCGTTTTTGCTTAAAAAAGCGACAATTGCGGAGTGGGTTGATTTTGCTATTGTTAAATCTGCGTTCCCGCATGACTCCTTAAGGAGCAGATCATGGAAACCTACCTGCAAACGGTGAAAGAAGAGTGGGTGAAGCTGATTAATGAGACCGATCCCGACGTGCATCGCCTTGCGACTGAGCTTGCCAGGGACAACGCATCGCCGCTGGTTGCTGAATTTTATCGTGTGGTGCTGGCGGACCCTTCGGTGGCTGAATTCCTGACGACCGAACAGGTGGAAAGGCAGCTTCAGGAGGCGCTTCGTCGCTGGCTTATTGATGTGCTCTCATGCCGGGTGGAGCAGGTTGAAGAGCAGATGCGGGCGCAGCAGCGCGCTGCGGATGTTCATGCCCGTATTGGTATTTCGGTTGATTTGGTCGAAATGGGCTTTCGTGTGCTGAAAAAGCTGCTGTTACCCGTCATTACTACCAGCGCCCATACGCCCGAGGTGAAGCTGCATATTTATCACTACGCGATAAACAGTATCGATCTGGCCATGGAAGTGATGTCGCGGGCCTATGTTTTTAGCGAGAACAATGCGGCGAAGGAAGATGAGAATTACCGCATCTTTTCCTTAATGGAGAACGCAGAAGAGGAGAAGGAAAGACAGACCGCGGCGTTACTGTCATGGGAAATGGTGCTGCTGTATAAAATCACCCTTAATTCCAGTATCGGCAACAGTCTTCCGCTGGGTCAGTCTGAATTTGGACTGTGGTTTAGCCATAAAGGTCGCCACTATTTCAGCGGGATCGCTGAGGCCGGGCATATCTCTCGTCTGATTCAGGAATTTGATGACCTTTTTAACGAGGTCCGTCTGTCAGGGCAGGATCTGAATGATAAAGTGCACCGGGATAAATTCTTGCAGCGAATGCGTAATACCCTCTCGCAAATCATCACCCTGCTGCGCGAGCTATTTGATGAAGTTTCGCGGCACGAGGTGGGGGTGGATGTCCTGACCCGTCTGTTGAACCGCCGTTTCCTGCCAACCATCTTCAAACGCGAAATCCTGCACGCCACCCGGGCCGGGACAATGCTCTCAACGCTGCTGATTGATGTCGACAAATTTAAACAAATCAATGATACCTGGGGACACAATACCGGGGACGAGATCCTGCGAAAAGTTTCCGGCGCGTTCTACGACAACGTGCGAACCTGCGATTACGTTTTTCGCTACGGCGGGGATGAGTTCCTGATTGTGCTGACGGAAATCTCGGAAGTGGATACGCTGCGTATTGCCGAGCGCATTCGCAAACGGGTGGAAAAAATCAAGGTTAACTCCCCAACCGGCGAGATTATCCCGCTCTCACTCTCGATAGGCGCTGCGATGTTTAACGGTCATCCTGATTACGAACGGTTGATTCAGGCTGCGGATGAAGCCTTATACGGCGCGAAACGGCGTGGCCGGAACTGCGTGGAGCTTTGGAAGGGGGCATAAGGAAAAACGGAAGTGTCCCCTGCAGGAATCGAACCTGCAACTAGCCCTTAGGAGGGGCTCGTTATATCCATTTAACTAAGGGGACGAAGCGGCAAGAGTATAACGTTATTTACACTTTTCGTTAAGCGCATTGCCGCCTGACTGGTCAAAGAGTCACCGTTCACGCCGATTTTTCGGCTGTTTTATCCTTTTTTTCCTGAGCCTTAAGCTCGGCCTTACGCTTGTTGGACATGTCGTTACGGATTTGCGCATGGCTCAGCAGCGCAAAGATAAAGGTTCCGCCACAAATGTTGCCTGCGAGGGTAGGCAGGGCGAACGGCCAGAAAAAGTCGCTCCAGTGGAGGGTGCCGTTAAACACCAGATAAAGGATTTCTACGGTCCCGACAACGATGTGCGTGGTATCCGCGAGTGCGATAAGCCAGGTCATCAGGATAATCACGACGATTTTCGCGCTGCCCGCTGACGGGAACATCCAGACCATAGTGGCGATGATCCAGCCGGAGATAATGGCATTAGAGAACATTTCAACCGGCGTGTTTTTCATCACATCCATCCCAATCTTCACGAATGCGTCACGGGTCGGTTCATCAAATATGGGCATATACTCGAAGGCCCAGGCGGCTACGCCCGTACCGATGAGGTTCCCCAGCAGCACAACGCTCCACAGGCGCATCAGTAAGCCAAAATTTCCGAGGGTGGGGTTTTGCATGACCGGCAGTACGGCGGTAACGGTGTTCTCGGTAAAAAGCTGCTGCCGCGCCATAATGACGATGATAAAGCCGAACGTGTAGCCTAAATTTTCGAGCAGAAACCCGCCCGGCACGCCTTCCAGCTGCACGTGAAATATCCCTTTGGCAAGCAGCGATGCGCCCATCGACAGACCGGCTGCGATGGCTGACCACAGCAGGGCCATCGCGTCACGCTCCATCTCCTTTTCGCCATCCTGGCGAATATGTTCATGAATCGCCATGGCGCGCGACGGCAGGCGATCCTCATCGACTTCTATCTCTTCGCCCCGGTCTTTCTCCTCGCTCTCAATCTCAGGTTCTTCATTGTTCTCGCCAATTTTTTCTTCGTTAATGTCTTTCATAACTGCTCCTTCGGGGTTATCGCTCATTTAAGCGTAGCGGCTTTTAGCGCCTTGCCCGTGGGGAAGCTCTTAAATTGCAGAAAATGGCAATAAAGGTGAGACATCTCTTTCAAAGCCAATATAAAATTGCCGGCGAAACGAATTCTTAAAGACAGGCTATGCTGAAATTAGCGTGATGACGCGAGCGGGTCGTCATTGTCCTCGTAGACATCGGTAAGCGTGCTGTTACAATCACTTGCACGTTTCAGGCGGAGCGTCACCTGCTCCGTTACAGATGGCATTCAACGATAGCCATATTGAACAGGGAGAAATATATGAAACTTCGGCTGTCGGCGCTTGCGCTGGGCGTGACGATGCTTGTGGGCTGCGCCAGCTCTGGCGAGCAAACCGGACGCTCCGATCCTCTCGAAGGATTTAACCGTTCAATGTACAGCTTTAACTATAATGTGCTGGATCCGTACCTGGTTCGTCCGGTTGCCGTGGCATGGCGTGACTACGTTCCGCAGCCAGCGCGAAACGGGCTGAGCAACTTTACCAGTAACCTCGAAGAGCCAGCGGTGATGGTGAACTATTTCCTCCAGGGCGACCCGTATCAGGGGATGGTGCATTTCACCCGCTTCTTCCTGAACTCCCTGCTGGGCATGGGCGGCTTAATTGATGTCGCAGGCATGGCGAACCCGAAACTACAGCGTGAACAGCCGCACCGTTTCGGCAGTACGCTGGGGCATTATGGCGTAGGTTATGGTCCGTATGTGCATCTGCCGTTCTACGGCAGCTTCACCGTGCGTGACGATGGCGGCGACATGGTGGATACGCTGTATCCGGTGTTGTCATGGCTCACCTGGCCGCTGTCGATTGGTAAATGGACCGTGGAAGGGATTGAAACACGTGCGCAACTGCTGGACTCAGACGGTCTGCTGCGTCAGTCTTCGGATCCGTACATTATGGTGCGTGAGGCCTACTTCCAGAACCACGACTTTATTGCCAACGGCGGTAAGCTGAAGCCGGAAGATAATCCGAACGCGAAAGCCATTGAGAACGAATTAAAAGATATTGATTCGGAATAAATAAAAAAGGTGAGCGATGCTCACCTTTTTTAATCGTGTTGGGATTAGAACGCGTAGTTGAAGTTGGTACCGAACAGCCACGCTTTACCTTCAGAGGTAAACTCGTAAGGGCCTTCCTGGAAGGTCACTTTCTGACCGTGCATATAAGAGACGCCCGCGTCGATGGACGCATTCTCGTTAAACGCATAAGTTGCACCCGCACTCAGCCAGAAGCGGTCCTGATCCGGAATGGAGATAGAACGTTTATCTGCCGGGACCGGGCTGTCATCAAACGCGATACCGGTACGGAACGTCCAGTTGTCATCCATATAGTAGGTCGTACCCAGCGCCAGACGGTATGCGTCGTGGAAGCTCTCGTCCTTATAGAACAGCGTCTGGCCGTTGCTGCCGGTGGCTTTCAGCTCCTGGAACTGGCTCCAGCTGGTATACGCGAGGCTATAGTGAATTGCCCACTGCGGCGCAACGCGGTTGTAACCAGACACTTCCCACATTTCAGGCAGATGCAGCGACAGTGAACCCGGTACGGTTTGATTCGAGGTACCCCATGGAATGGTGGTGCCTGCGCCCGGAACCATACCGTTGACTGGGCTCAGGATGCCGCTTTTGTAATCGCCATCGAAATCAATTTTCACTTCTGAGCGATAGGTCAGACCCCAGCGGTTGTTTTTATCCAGTTCATACAGGATCCCGGCGTTCCAGCCGTAGCCCCATTCATCACCTTTCAGGCTGGCGATTTTGTTGCTGTTTTTCGGCAGCGCAGCGGTTTGCTCGCCGGTGTAACGCTCGATTTTTGCGTCGGCGTAAACGGCATTAAAGCCCAGACCGAAGCTCCAGCTATCGTTCAGACGATAGGCGCCGCTCAGGTTGAGGTTCAGGGTGGTCAGGTCGGTTTTACCGCCGTATTCCCCGGCCGGATAGTCGTTGTTGAATTCCGTCGCCAGGCCATAGTTAGAGGTAACAGAAGCCCCCCAACCAAACTGTTCGTTAATCGGGGCAACAAAGTGCAGGTTAGGCACCCACGCCGTTGGCGCAATGTTATCCGCCTTCAGATCCGCGCCGGTGAACTGTGATTTGCCAGAAATGTTGACATCAGGATCGATGTAAACCGCACCGGCAGAGAAGGTAGGGCGATCGAACATCATGATCAGCGCCGGGTTACGGCTTGCGTTGCCTGCGTCATCGGCAATCGCACCTTCCCCGGAATACGCACGGCCAAGGCCAGAGGAAGAAAATTCGTTTAACTGGAAGCCCGCTGACCAGGCGGACGTTGAGACGATTGCCACTGCAACTGCTAAAGCAGTTTGTTTGAACAGGGTTTTCTGGCTCATGACCATAACCTCATTGAGTTATTTTTATTCAATAATTGTTACATACCGTAACAGGAGCGCGAAGTGTAGGGTCTGAGGTATGACTTACAAATCAGACCAGTGGCGAGAGTATAGGTCTGACCAGCTGGGATGTTGCAAGTTTGTTTATTAATATTTTCAGATATGTTTCTTGAAACGAGATCTGGTTGGCAAAATTGTGACCAGTGCGAATCATCTGAAAAGGTGAATTTTGTTTTAGATCATTTTTTAGTGTGATATTGCTCACTTATCCGATTTTGCGCCATTAACGGCTGGAGGGGGCTCGTCCGGGGGCGTAAAATAGTCGCATCGTGTTTATCTCGCGCGTTGCGCGAATACAGAGGAAATTGAGCTATGAGTAAATGCAGTGCTGATGAAACCCCGGTTTGCTGCTGTATGGATGTTGGCACCATCATGGACAACACCGATTGCACCGCCTCTTACAGCCGCGTCTTCAGCAATCGCGCTGAAGCGGAAGAAACGCTGGCGGCGCTGACCCAGCGCGCGCGCGAAGTGGAATCCGATCCGTGCGAAATCAAATCTACCTTCACGGAAGTGGACGGCGGCGTACAGCTGGATATCGACTTCGTGTTCGCCTGCGAAGCTGAAACGCTGATTTTCCAGCTGGGCCTGCGTTAATTCCTGCGGTCTGGTGCCCTCACCCCAACCTTCTCCCACGGGAGAGGGCGCAAACACTAAAAACGGTAACCCACGGGTTACCGTTTTGCTTTTACCCTGGGCATTTTCTTTTTCTTCTCTGTGCCTTAGCTCGCAATTTTTCGCTTCCCCGATTGGCTCAATGTAAAAAAATAGTTAACACTATTATCAGGTCAGACCACTTAATGTGCGCGCAAAATTTTTTTACAGGGGAGTGTTATGAGTCAGGCATTACCGCTTATCACCCGACACGGTGACCGCATTGCCATTGTCAGCGGGTTACGTACGCCGTTTGCGCGTCAGGCAACCGCGTTTCACGGTATACCGGCTGTCGATCTGGGAAAAATGGTCGTGGGGGAGATGCTGGCTCGCAGCGAGATCCCGCCAGAGGTTATTGAGCAGCTGGTTTTCGGCCAGGTCGTGCAAATGCCGGAAGCGCCCAATATTGCGCGTGAAATCGTCCTGGGCACCGGCATGAACGTTCACACCGACGCCTACAGCGTCAGCCGCGCCTGCGCCACCAGTTTTCAGGCGGTGGCGAACGTGGCTGAAAGCCTGATGGCGGGAACCATCCGCGCAGGGATCGCCGGAGGCGCGGATTCCTCCTCCGTGCTGCCCATCGGCGTCAGCAAACGGCTAGCCCGCATCCTGGTGGATGCCAACAAAGCCCGGACCACCGGTGCGAAGCTCAAACTCTTCTCGCGTTTACGCCTGCGCGACCTCATGCCCGTGCCCCCTGCCGTTGCGGAATACTCCACCGGCCTGCGTATGGGCGACACTGCCGAGCAGATGGCAAAAACCTACGGTATTACCCGCGAGCAGCAGGACGCGCTGGCGCATCGCTCGCATCAGCTTGCAGCGAAAGCCTGGTCAGAAGGCAAACTGGCCGACGAAGTGATGACTGCCTACGTGCCGCCTTACCGCGAACCGCTTTCAGAAGATAACAACATCCGCGGCACCTCCACGCTGGCGGATTACGCCAAACTGCGCCCGGCGTTTGACCGTAAGCACGGTACGGTCACTGCTGCTAACAGTACGCCACTGACGGACGGCGCCGCCGCCGTGATCCTGATGACGGAATCCCGGGCGAAAGAGCTGGGCATTACGCCGCTGGGCTATTTGCGCAGCTACGCCTTTACCGCCATCGATGTCTGGCAGGACATGCTGCTCGGTCCGGCCTGGTCCACGCCGCTGGCGCTGGATCGCGCAGGGCTGACGCTCTCCGATCTCACGCTGATTGATATGCACGAAGCCTTTGCCGCCCAAACGCTGGCAAACGTGCAGCTTATGGCGAGCGAGCACTTTGCCCGCGACGTGCTGGGCCGCGCGCATGCCACAGGCGAAGTCGATCAGAGTAAATTCAACGTGCTGGGTGGCTCCATCGCCTACGGTCATCCGTTTGCGGCGACAGGGGCGCGAATGATAACCCAGACGTTGCACGAGCTGCGTCGACGTGGCGGCGGTTTTGGTCTCGTCACCGCCTGTGCGGCGGGCGGTCTGGGTGCAGCAATGGTTCTGGAGGCTGAATAATGGAAACGACATCTGCATTTAACCTGGCCGTTCGCCTCGATAACGTGGCCGTTATTACCATTGATGTGCCCGACGAAAAGATGAATACCCTGAAGGCCGAGTTTAGCGTTCAGGTGCGCGCGATGCTCAGACAGATCCGCGAAAACAAAGCGATACGCGGACTGGTATTTATCTCGGCAAAGCCGGATAACTTCATCGCCGGGGCCGATATCAATATGATTGCCCGCGCTGCAAGCGCTCAGGAGGCAGAAGATCTGGCGCGTCAGGGTCAGCAGGTGATGGCGGAGATCCATGCGCTGTCGATACCCGTTGTCGCCGCAATTCATGGAGCCTGCCTGGGCGGCGGGCTTGAGCTGGCTCTGGCCTGCCACAGCCGCATTTGCACCGACGATGCGAAAACCGTACTCGGACTGCCGGAGGTACAGCTTGGTTTGCTGCCAGGCTCGGGTGGAACGCAGCGCCTGCCGCGTCTGGTGGGCGTCAGCACGGCGCTGGAGATGATCTTAACCGGTAAACAGCTGCGCGCCCGTCAGGCCCTCAAGGCGGGTCTGGTTGATGAAGTCGTTCCGCACGCCATCCTGCTTGACGCTGCCGTTGAACGGGCGCTGAAGGGGCGTCAGGCGAAACGCCCCCTGCCGGTGCGCGAGCGCATCCTTGCCGGGCCGCTGGGACGCGCGCTGCTGTTCAGGATGGTTGATAAAAAAACCGAGCAAAAAACCAGAGGAAACTATCCGGCAACGAAGCGCATTCTGGAGGTGATTGAAACCGGTTTATCGCAGGGCAGCAGCAGCGGCTATGCCGCAGAAGCGAAGGCGTTTGGCGAACTGGCGATGACGCCGCAATCGCAGGCGCTGCGCAGCATTTTCTTTGCCAGCACGGAGGTCAAAAAAGATCCGGGCAGCGAAGCTGAACCGGCTCCGTTGCGCGCCATTGGCGTTCTGGGCGGCGGGCTGATGGGTGGCGGCATCGCGTTTGTCACCGCCAGCAAAGGCAAATTGCCCGTACGTATTAAAGATATCAATCCTAAGGGCATCAACCACGCGTTGCAGTACAGCTGGCAGAATCTCGATCGCAAAGTGAAACGCCGCCATATTAAGGCCAGCGAGCGCGATAAAACCCTCGCGACGATCACGGGCACCACCGACTACAGCGGGTTCGCACACCGCGATCTGGTGATTGAAGCCGTGTTCGAAGATCTGGCCCTTAAGCAACAGATGGTGGCGGACGTTGAGCAGCATTGCGCGCCGCACACCATTTTTGCTTCAAACACCTCCTCTTTGCCGATTGGCGACATCGCGGCGAAAGCCGCGCGCCCGGAGCAGGTGATAGGGCTGCACTTTTTTAGCCCGGTCGAAAAAATGCCGCTGGTGGAGGTGATCCCGCATGCCACCACCAGCCCGCAAACTATTGCCACCGTGGTGAAGCTGGCGAAAAAACAGGGCAAAACACCCATTGTGGTCGCGGACAAAGCGGGCTTCTACGTCAACCGTATTCTGGCACCGTACATTAACGAAGCGATGCGGCTGCTGACGGAAGGGGAGAAAATTGAGCACGTCGATGATGCCCTGGTGAAGTTTGGTTTCCCCGTTGGCCCAATCCAGCTTTTGGATGAGGTAGGGATTGATACGGGGACTAAAATTATCCCTGTGCTGGAAACGGCTTATGGCGATCGTTTTGCGCCGCCTGCAAACTTTGTTTCTGCAATTTTGAAGGACGATCGCAAAGGCAGAAAAAATGAACGCGGTTTCTATCTTTACGCTGCGAAAGGGCGTAAAAGCAAGAAACAGGTCGACCCTTCGGTTTATGCGCTTATTCCCGTCACGGGGCAGGGAAAACTGTCGGCGGTTCAGTGTGCTGAGCGCTGCGTAATGATGATGCTCAATGAAGCGGCGCGCTGCTTTGGCGAGCAGGTGATCAAAAGCGCGCGCGACGGTGACATCGGCGCCGTGTTTGGCATCGGTTTCCCGCCATTCCTTGGCGGCCCGTTCCGGTACATGGATAACCTCGGGGCGGGTGAAGTGGTTGCGATCCTGCAACGTCTGGCCTCGCAATACGGTCCACGGTTTACACCTTGTGACGAATTATTGCAGATGGCGGAACGGGGCCAGACATTCTGGCCCGCAAGGGAAACTGATTGCGTAAACTAAAGTCAAAGAAGGGTAAATCCTGAGGTAATGGAACCTGTTCTGGCGAAATTGTAAACAGAGATTGACTATACTTACGCCATTGAGGTAAAAAACAGCGTTTCATTCACCGAATGGATCAGGCACAATGCCCGGCCATCGGGTTTTCTACCTCAGAGCATTAATCGCGGGTAGTTAACGCCGGTGATTCTGGTTAACAAAAGCGGTGCAATATGCAAGTTTTTATCATGCGTCACGGCGACGCGGCACTTGATGCCGCCAGTGACTCAGTACGTCCTTTAACCGTCTGTGGCTGCGACGAATCCCGTCAGATGGCAACATGGCTTAAAGGTCAAAAAGTGGACATTGAACGCGTTCTGGTGAGTCCGTTCCTGCGGGCAGAGCAGACGCTGGATGTGGTAGGGGAGTGTATGAACCTGCCCGCCAGCGTGGACGTTCTTCCTGAACTCACGCCGTGCGGCGATGTTGGCCTTGTCAGCGCTTACCTTCAGGCGCTGTGCAATGAAGGTGTTGCTTCCGCACTGGTCATTTCCCACCTGCCGCTGGTCGGCTATCTGGTATCTGAGCTGTGCCCGGGCGAAACGCCACCGATGTTCACAACGTCCGCCATTGCCAACGTCACCCTCGACGAAACCGGCAAAGGGGTCTTTAACTGGCAAATGAGTCCATGCAACCTGAAGATGGCAAAAGCCATCTGACGTGACGTGCGATATGGCGGGGTGCATTGTGCTTCCCGCCATCCTGTCAGGGTAACTCTGGCGGCTGCCACTCCTCAACTTCAATCAACACCAGCAATGCGGCATCTCCGCCGTACTCTTTCGGTGCCTGATGAAAAGCCATCACGTGTGGATGCTGAGCCAGCCACAGCGGCGTCTGTTGTTTGAGAATATGTTTGCCGTGACCGTGCATCACGCAGGCGCAAAAAACATGCTCGCGTCGGCACGCCGCGATCAACGCCCCCAGCTCCTGCTTCGCCTGCATCTGCGTCAGCCCGTGCAGATCGAGAAACAGCTCCGGCGAATAATCGCCCCGGCGCAGCTTCTTCAGCTCAAAATGGCTGACGTCCTCGCGCACGTACTTCACGGCCCCCTGCGTATTGAGCAGCGGCTGGAATTCATCTGAAAAATAGTGGCTGTTATCGGCCTGCTCCTGGAGCAGACGTTTGACCGGAACCTCGCTGATTTTTTTACGCTGCGGGCGATGGACAATGGTGTCCTGCGTGATTTTACGCGTCCCGGTCATCAGCTGACGGAAGAGAGCCTGATCCTCCTCGCTGAGCGGTGTTTTCTTTTTCATTCGTCATTCTCATCTCGTATTTCCGATAGTGTACCCGACTAAACGCATTTTTTAACCTCAAGCGGTACGCGTCATTGCTGATTTATCCCTGTCTTCATGGCAAACTAGCCGCCGAAAATTATGCGAGCATGCCCTGGAGGAAAGAGTGGATAAAATTTTTGTCGATGAAGCAGTAAACGAGCTGCATACCATACAGGACATGTTGCGCTGGTCGGTTAGCCGCTTCAGCGCCGCCAATATCTGGTACGGTCACGGCACCGATAACCCGTGGGATGAGGCCGTCCAGCTGGTGCTGCCATCACTCTATCTGCCGCTGGATATTCCGGAAGACATGCGCACCGCGCGCCTGACTTCCAGCGAAAAACACCGCATCGTTGAGCGCGTGATCCGCCGCGTGAACGAGCGCATTCCGGTGGCTTACCTGACCAACAAAGCCTGGTTCTGCGGCCACGAGTTCTATGTTGATGAGCGTGTGCTGGTGCCGCGCTCGCCGATTGGTGAGCTGATCAACAACCACTTCGACGGCCTGATCGCGCACCAGCCGCAGCACATTCTCGATATGTGCACCGGCAGCGGCTGCATCGCCATTGCCTGCGCCTACGCTTTCCCTGAAGCGGAAGTCGACGCCGTCGATATCTCTACCGACGCGCTGGCCGTTACCGAACACAACATTGAAGAGCACGGCCTGATCCATCACGTCACGCCTATCCGCTCTGACCTGTTCCGCGACCTGCCGACGCTGCAATACGACCTGATCGTCACCAATCCGCCGTACGTGGATGCAGAAGACATGTCCGATCTGCCGAACGAGTACCGTCACGAGCCGGAGCTGGGCCTGGCGTCAGGCTCTGACGGCCTGAAGCTGACCCGCCGCATCCTGGCGTGTGCGCCGGATTATCTGACCGACGACGGCGTTCTGATTTGTGAAGTGGGCAACAGCATGGTACATCTGATAGAGCAGTACCCGGATGTGCCGTTCACCTGGCTTGAGTTCGACAACGGCGGTGACGGCGTCTTTATGCTGACCAAAGCACAGCTGCTTGATGCGCGCGAATACTTCAGCATTTACAAAGATTAATCCAGCGGGCTTCGGCCCGTTTCACAACGCTCAAACACAAACAACAACATCGGAGCCGTGATGGCAGGAAACAGTATTGGACAGGTATTCCGTGTGACCACCTTTGGCGAGTCGCACGGTCTGGCACTGGGTTGTATCGTTGATGGCGTCCCGCCAGGCATCGAACTGACCGAAGCCGATTTGCAGCATGACCTCGATCGTCGTCGTCCGGGTACCTCTCGCTACACCACGCAACGTCGCGAGCCGGACCAGGTCAAAATTCTCTCCGGCGTATTTGAGGGCCGTACCACCGGCACCAGCATCGGACTGCTGATTGAAAACACCGATCAGCGCTCTCAGGACTACGGCGCGATCAAAGACGTTTTCCGTCCTGGCCATGCCGATTACACCTACGAGCAAAAATATGGCTTCCGCGACTATCGCGGCGGCGGCCGGTCTTCCGCACGTGAAACCGCGATGCGCGTAGCGGCAGGGGCGATTGCCAAAAAATATCTCCAGCAGAAATTCGGCATTGTTATCCGCGGCTGTCTGACCCAGATGGGCGACATTCCGCTGGCAATCAAAGACTGGGATCAGGTCGAGCTTAACCCGTTCTTCTGCGCCGATGCCGACAAGCTGGACGCGCTGGACGAACTGATGCGCGGCCTGAAAAAAGAGGGTGACTCTATTGGCGCGAAAGTCACCGTGGTAGCCGACGGCGTGCCGGCTGGCTGGGGCGAGCCGGTATTTGACCGCCTCGACGCCGACATCGCCCACGCGCTGATGAGCATTAACGCGGTGAAAGGCGTCGAAATCGGCGACGGTTTTGACGTGGTTCAGCTTCGCGGCAGCCAGAACCGTGATGAAATCACGAAAGACGGTTTCCAGAGCAACCATGCGGGCGGCATTCTGGGCGGCATCAGCAGCGGTCAGCAGATTATGGCCAATATCGCGTTGAAGCCAACGTCCAGTATTACCGTACCGGGCCACACGATTAACCGCGCTGGCGAAGACGTTGAGATGATCACCAAAGGGCGACACGATCCGTGCGTCGGGATCCGCGCGGTGCCGATCGCAGAAGCGATGCTGGCGATCGTGCTGATGGATCACTTCCTGCGTCAGCGCGCGCAGAATGCGGATGTGTCGACCACCATTCCACGCTGGTAACTATGAAAAAAACCGCAATCGCTCTGCTGGCGCTGCTTGCCAGTGGAGCCAGTCTGGCCGCCACGCCGTGGCAGAAAATCACCCACCCGGTGGCGGGTAGCGCGCAGTCTATCGGCGCGTTTTCTAACGGCTGTATCGTCGGCGCGCAGGAACTTCCGCTGCAATCGAATACCTATCAGGTGATGCGCACCGACCAGCGCCGTTATTTCGGCCATCCTGACCTGGTGCTGTTTATTCAGCGTCTTGGCAATCAGGTACATAACCTGGGGCTGGGCACGATGCTGATTGGCGATATGGGAATGCCTGCCGGTGGCCGCTTTAACGGCGGACACGCCAGCCACCAGACCGGACTGGATGTGGATATTTTCCTGCAACTGCCGAAAACACGCTGGAGTTCAGCGCAGCTGCTGAAGCCGCAGGCGCTGGATCTGGTGTCGGCCGACGGCAAACGGGTCGTTGCTTCGCGCTGGTCACCGGAAATTTCCAGCATGATCAAGCTGGCGGCAGAAGATAATGACGTCACGCGGATCTTTGTTAACCCGGCCATCAAGCAGCAGCTCTGCCTGGATGCGGGAACGGATCGCGACTGGCTGCGCAAAGTGCGCCCGTGGTTCCAGCACCGGGCACATATGCATGTTCGTCTGCGCTGCCCGGCGAACAGCCTGGAATGTGAAGATCAGCCGCTCCCGCCGCCTGGCGACGGTTGCGGTTACGAACTGCAAAGCTGGTTTGAACCGGCCAAGCCTGGAACCTCTAAGCCTGAGAAGAAGACACCGCCTCCGTTGCCGCCTTCCTGCCAGGCGCTACTGGATGAGCATGTACTTTAATGGATAATTTCGTCGATCTGTTCATGGTGTCACCGCTGCTGCTGGCGGTGCTCTTTTTTGTTGCGATGTTAGCCGGATTTATCGATGCCCTTGCGGGCGGTGGCGGCTTGCTCACCGTTCCGGCGCTGCTGGCGGCAGGCATGAGTCCTGCCCAGGCACTCGCCACCAATAAACTCCAGGCGTGCGGCGGCTCTCTTTCCTCTTCGCTCTATTTTGTTCGCCGCAAGGTGGTGAATCTCGCCGATCAGAAGCTCAATATCCTGATGACGTTTATTGGCTCGACGGCGGGTGCCTTGCTGGTACAGCACGTGCAGTCCGACATTCTTCGCCAGATCCTGCCGATTCTGGTTATCTGCATCGGTCTGTATTTCCTGCTGATGCCTAAGCTCGGCGAGGAAGACCGGGCGCGGCGGCTGCACGGCCTGCCGTTTGCGCTGATTGCCGGTGGCTGCGTCGGCTTTTACGACGGCTTCTTTGGCCCGGGGGCTGGCTCGTTTTACGCGCTGGCGTTCGTGACGCTGGCCGGCTTTAACCTCGCCAAATCCACCGCCCACGCCAAAGTCCTCAACGCGACCTCCAACGTTGGCGGCCTGCTGCTGTTTATCATTGGCGGCAAGGTTATCTGGGCAACCGGGTTTGTGATGATGGCAGGGCAGTTTTTGGGCGCGCGCGCAGGCTCGCGTCTGGTATTAAGCAAAGGGCAAAAGCTAATCCGCCCGATGATTGTTGTCGTCTCGGCGGTGATGAGCGCCAAACTTCTTTATGACAGCCATGGACAGGAGATCCTCACCTGGTTGGGGATGAACTAATGAACAGTACGCATAAATACGAACAGCTGATTGAGATCTTCGATAGCTGTTTTGCTGATGATTTTAATACCCGTCTGATTAAAGGCGACGACGAACCGATCTATCTTCCTGCTGATGACGAGGTTCCGTACAACCGCATCGTTTTTGCCCACGGCTTTTACGCCAGCGGTTTGCACGAGATTTCGCACTGGTGCATCGCGGGGAAAGCGCGTCGCGAGCTGGTGGACTTCGGTTACTGGTACTGCCCGGACGGGCGCGACGCCGCCACCCAGGGGCGGTTCGAAGATGTGGAGGTGAAACCGCAGGCGCTGGAGTGGCTGTTCTGCGTGGCGGCGGGTTTCCCGTTCAACGTGAGCTGTGACAACCTTGAAGGCGACTTCGAGCCAGACCGTATCGTCTTCCAGCGCCGCGTGCATGCGCAGGTGATGGAGTATCTTGAGAAGGGCATCCCGGAACGTCCGGCGCGCCTGATCGAGGCTTTACAGAATTATTACCACACGCCGGAGATCACGGCGGAATGCTTCCCGTGGCCGGAAGATTTATAACAGAGGAAAGAAGATGATCGCAGAATTTGAATCACGCATTCTGGCGTTAATTGATGACATGGTGGAACACGCCAGTGATGATGAGCTGTTCGCCAGCGGTTATCTGCGTGGTCACCTGACGCTGGCGGTAGCCGAGCTGGAAGCAGGTGACGATCACTCTGCCGACGCCGTTCACGCTGAAGTCACGCGCAGCCTGGAAAAAGCCATTCTGGCCGGGGAGCTCTCTCCGCGCGACCAGTCTTTAGTGCTGGGCATGTGGGACAATTTATTCCAGCAGGCTAAACGCTAAGCCGCCGCCTTCTCTTCCCTCTCCCCTTTGGGGAGAGGGTCAGGGTGAGGGGATTCGACCGCACCCTACTTAACCATTTTCCCCTTCAGCAGTTTCCTTACCCACAACCGGTTCGGATTCAGCCCCGCGAGCGTAACCCTGTCCAGCGGAACCGGCTCATCGCTCATTTGCGCAGCCAGCACCTCTGCCAGCAGCGGCGCGGAGCATAATCCCCGCGAGCCTAAACCACCCAGCATAAACAGTTCAGGATAAACCGGCGCACTCACCGCCGTTTCTTTGTTGTCTGCCAGATCCTGATAGAGTTCAAGCGTGGCTTCATAGTCCGGCACGCTTCCCGCCATCGGCAGGTGATCGCGGGTCGCGCAGCGTACGCCGCAGCGCGCTTCGCCCTCGCTGACGTCAACCTCTTTCGCCCACGACGCATCCGGGAAACAGTCGATCAGGCGCTGGCGGTTTTGCTGCTGATCTGCTTCGCTGTACTGCATGTCCGTTTCACCGCGATGGTAGCTGGCGCCAATGCAGTGATGGCCGTTGGACGGATTTTGCGGCGTCAGGTAGCCGTCGTAACACAGCACCTGGCGCAGCTTGCTCAGCGCGGGCGCGGCAGGAATATGGCTCACCTGGCCGCCGACAGGATAAACCGGCAGCGTCTCGGTCTGGGTAAACTGATTGATGTTATGCCCGTTGGCCAGCACCACGCTGGCATGCTGCGCCTCGTTGCCGTCAGCAAAATGCAGCGTCCAGTGCGCTGTGCGGCTAAGCGATTCAACCCTGTGGGCATAATGTACCGTCAAGCCGCGCGACTGCCCGAGAGCAATCGCCGCAGAAGTCAGTTCAGCCGGGCACAGCCAGCCGCCGCGTGGATACTGAATCCCGCCGCAGCCGGTGTCGACGCCCGCGGTCTCAGAAACCTGCTGCGCCGTGACGGCATGGGCGATGGCCTCCGGCAGACCCAGCGACAGCATTTGTGTGATTTTCTGCTGGCTTTTCTCGTCCCAGCCGAGCTGCGTCACGCCGCACCAGTCGTGGTCAAACGCAACCGGCAGGCTATCGTAAAGGCGACGAGCAAACGTAAACGCCGCCGGGAAGAACTGGAACAGCGCCGGATCGTGTGAACTTAACAAAGGATAAAGTGCGCCCTGGCGGTTGCCTGATGCACCCGTCGCCGGCGCCTCGTCAGCGCAATAGAGCGTCACCTGCCAGCCCCGGTGCAGCAGCGCCAGCGAGAGCAGGGCGCTGGCAATACCGCCGCCCACAATGGCGACCTCACGCGACGCACTGGGGCGGCGAGCAAACCAGGGTGCCTGTGCCGGGATCGCCAGATCCTGCTCCATCACCCCGACCAGCATGTCGCGTTTGCGGCCAAAGCCTTTGGTTTTCCGCATGGTAAATCCCGCCTCCTGCAACCCACGGCGGACGAAGCCCGCCGAGGTGAAGGTGGCAAGCGTCGCGCCGGGACGTGCCAGCCGCGCCATGGCGTTGAACAGATGCTGGCTCCACATGTCCGGGTTTTTGGCGGGCGCAAAACCGTCCAGGAACCAGGCTTCCACCTTCTGATTCATCGAGTCGTCGAGCTTATCGGTCAGGTCGTTAATGTCGCCCAGCCACAGGTCGAGCGTGACCCGTCCATCGTCCAGAATCAGACGATGACAGCCACCGATGTGAGGCGGCCACTGTGCCTGAAGCTGTTCCGCCCAGCGGGCAAGCTCCGGCCAGTGCTGATGGGCAAGGCGCAGATCGTGCGCGGTAAGCGGAAATTTTTCGAAACTGATGAAATGTAATCTTTGTAGGGTAGCCTCGGGGTGTGCAGCGCGAAATCGATCGAACGCCTGCCAGAGAGTCAGAAAATTCAGCCCGGTTCCGAAACCGCTCTCCGCCACAACGAACAGACTGCGCGGATGCTTAGGGAAGCGGGTGCCGAGATGATTTCCGTCGAGGAAAACATAGCGCGTCTCTTCCAGTCCGTTATCATTAGAAAAGTAGACGTCATCAAAATCTCGGGAAACAGGTGTACCCTCAGCGTTGAATTCGAGGTTGGCAGGTTGTATGGCGTTTTGTTTCACGTAAGTTACTCGTCCGACAGGCAGTGGCACGATCTTAACGATGTGAGCCTGTCGGTGCAAATTTCCACAGAAAATCGCTGATCGGACTTGTTCGGCGTACAAGTGTACGCTATTGTGCGACTCGAAACTTTTTATAGTGCGACTTACAGAGGTATTGAATGAAACGTGCAGTGATTACTGGCCTGGGCATCGTTTCCAGCATCGGTAATAACCAGCAGGAAGTCCTGGCATCTCTGCGTGAAGGACGCTCCGGGATCACTTTCTCTGAAGAGTTTAAAGATTCTGGAATGCGTAGCCACGTATGGGGTAACGTTAAACTGGATACCACCGGTTTAATTGACCGTAAAGTGGTTCGTTTCATGAACGATGCCTCTATCTATGCCTATCTTTCCATGCAGGAAGCGATCAAGGATTCTGGTCTGAGCGAAGACGCCTACCAGAACAACCCACGCGTTGGCCTGATTGCCGGCTCCGGCGGTTCCTCTAAGGCGCAGGTATTCGGCGCAGACGCCATGCGTAGCCCGCGCGGCCTGAAAGCGGTCGGTCCATACGTTGTGACCAAAGCGATGGGTTCTGCGGTATCCGCGTGCCTGGCAACACCGTTCAAAATCCACGGCGTGAACTACTCCATCAGCTCCGCGTGTGCGACCTCCGCGCACTGTATCGGTAATGCGGTTGAGCAGATCCAGCTAGGCAAACAGGACATCGTCTTTGCTGGCGGCGGCGAAGAGCTGGGCTGGGAAATGGCCTGTGAGTTCGACGCAATGGGCGCACTGTCCACCAAATACAACGAAACGCCAGACAAAGCATCCCGTACCTATGACGCACACCGCGACGGTTTTGTTATCGCGGGCGGCGGCGGCATGGTCGTGGTTGAAGAGCTGGAACACGCGCTGGCGCGTGGCGCGCACATCTACGCTGAGATCGTGGGCTACGGCGCAACGTCTGACGGCGCTGACATGGTTGCTCCATCCGGCGAAGGCGCGGTGCGCTGCATGAAGATGGCGATGCACGGCGTTGATACCCCAATCGACTACCTGAACTCCCACGGTACCTCTACTCCGGTAGGCGACGTGAAAGAGCTGGGTGCGATCCGCGAAGTGTTCGGCGACAACAGCCCGGCTATCTCTGCCACCAAAGCCATGACCGGTCACTCTCTGGGTGCGGCGGGCGTGCAGGAAGCGATCTACTCTCTGCTGATGCTGGAAAACGGCTTTATCGCCCCGAGCATCAACATCGACGAGATGGACGAGCAGGCGGCTGGCCTGAACATCGTGACCGAAACCACCGAACGTGAGCTGACGACCGTTATGTCCAACAGCTTCGGCTTCGGCGGCACCAACGCCACGCTGGTGATGCGCAAGCTGAAAGCGTAAGCGTTTGAAGGTATAGTAGAAGGGAGCCGCGCGGCTCCCTTTTTTATGCCTGAACACGGAGTTATGCATGAAGGCTGTTACCCCTGAGAAGAACGCTCCTTCCGGGAACCTTTCCCTCTTCCGCATCGCCTTTGCGGTGTTTCTGACCTATATGACCGTTGGCCTTCCGCTGCCGGTGATCCCCTTGTTCGTTCACCATGAGCTGGGCTATGGCAACACCATGGTCGGCATTGCGGTGGGCATTCAGTTTTTAGCGACGGTGTTAACCCGGGGCTACGCCGGGCGTCTGGCGGACCAGCACGGCGCAAAACGCTCGGCGTTGCAGGGCATGTTTGCCTGTGGGCTGGCGGGGGGCGCCTGGCTGCTGGCGGCGCTGTTGCCGATAGATGCAGCGTATAAATTCGCACTGCTGGTAGTGGGGCGCCTGATCCTTGGTTTTGGCGAAAGCCAGCTGCTGACCGGCACCCTGACCTGGGGAATGGGGCTGGTGGGGCCTGCGCGTTCCGGTAAAGTGATGTCCTGGAACGGGATGGCGATTTACGGCGCGCTGGCGGCAGGCGCGCCGCTGGGTTTGCTGATCCACAGCCAGTTTGGTTTTGCGGCGCTGGCAGCAACCACCATGATATTACCGCTGCTGGCGTGGGCGTTTAACGGTTCGGTACGCAAGGTGCCCGCCCATAAAGGCGAACGTCCTTCGCTGTGGAGCGTGGTGGGGCAAATCTGGCAGCCAGGGCTGGGGCTGGCGCTTCAGGGAGTAGGCTTCGCGGTGATTGGCACCTTCGTCTCTCTCTATTTTATGAGCCGCGGCTGGGCGATGGCGGGCTTTACGCTGACGGCCTTTGGTGGCGCGTTTGTATTGATGCGCGTGCTGTTTGGCTGGATGCCGGATCGCTTTGGCGGCGTGACGGTGGCCGTGGCGTCACTGGTCATAGAGACGGTAGGTCTGGTACTGCTCTGGCAGGCTCCGTCCGCTTACGTTGCGCTGCTGGGTGCGGCGTTAACCGGCTGCGGCTGCTCGCTGATCTTCCCGGCGCTGGGCGTTGAGGTGGTGAAGCGCGTCGCACCGCAGGTGCGCGGCACGGCGCTGGGCGGCTATGCGGCGTTTCAGGATATCTCATACGGGATAACCGGACCGCTGGCGGGCGTGCTGGCGACGTCGTTTGGCTATCCTTCCGTATTTCTCGCCGGCGCGGTTTCTGCGGTGGTGGGGATCGTGGTGACGCTGGTGGCGTTTCGGAAGCGGTAATATGTTGCCGGGTGGCGGCTGCGCCTTACCCGGCCTACGGTTCGAGCCGTTGTAGGCCCGGTAAGCGGAGCGCCACCGGGCAAAACCTCAGACAACCAGCCAGAAAAGCGCCAGCGCAATCATCAGCGCGATAAACATCAATCCCGGACGGGCAGAGAGCGTTTTAAACGTGTCGACAACCGGGGCAAACAGCGGGCTGTAGATGGGCTGAACGTTACGCACTTCCGGCACGCCGCCTTCCCGCTCGGCGCGTCGAATAAAGATCTGATTCAGTAAATCCTGTACCTGCGCGGTGGTCAGCACCGTTTGCGGCGTGGCCTGCCAGGCCTGCTGGGCATATTCCCGAACAGCTTCAAACTCTTGCCGCTCAAGCGGCTGCTTAAGCGACGCCTGCACCGTATGCAGCGTCGGGGCGGTCTGGGCGCTGAGCGTCTGACGCGCCTGGAGCCAGGTGACCAGATGGGTAAACTGTTTTGCCGGGATCAGCTCGCCCGCTTTCACGCCGGACAGTTCCAGCATGGATTGCCAGATGAGCTTTGTCGGTTCGCCGGTGGCGGCAGCCAGCTTTGTGACCATCTGCTTGAGCGTATTATGCTCCGCTGGCTGCAATGGCCGTTCTGTCGACGGGCGCTGTTGCGGCTGCGGGATCGAAAGCTGGTTGCTTTGCAGCAGGGTCAGCACGGTTTTCAGCTGTTCCGGCGAAAGCTGGCTCAGGGCGGTATGGCCGTACTGTTGACGGATAAAATCACTCACCGCCTGGCGATTATTCCCCTGGCCCAACAGCTCGGTCAGCTGCGAGACAATCTGGCGGGTGGTATGTTGCTGCTGTGCGCTGGTAAGACGCTGGTTCAGGTTTTGTTCAGCGGCAGGGAAATGGCGCGACTGGAGCGGCGCATCGTTTCTGACGCCCAAATCGTGCTTAACGCCGGCCCATACCTCTGCGTTTTGCTGCGAGGTCAACGCAATTAGGCGCGTGATCAGACGCTCCAGCACGGTGCGCTGTTGCGTGGAGAGCGGCTGTTCGCCTGGCGTGTTGGGCGCTACGGGGCCTTCACCCGGAGGGCGCGGAGGCGTACCTGAAATGGGCTGCATCGTCAAAAATCCTTAAAGTCAAACTCTGCGTAACCGGGCGGAGATATATGCCCGGCGGCGAGATTATGGCACACTTGGCAGGTTTACTTCCTCTCAAACAGGTACTCAGACGTGAAAATCCTCGTTGATGAAAATATGCCTTACGCCCGTGAGCTATTCAGCCGCCTGGGCGAGGTTAAGGCTGTCCCTGGTCGCCCGATTCCGGTCAGCGAACTGGACGATGCAGACGCCCTGATGGTGCGCTCGGTGACCAAAGTAAATGAGGCACTGCTCACCGGCAAAGGGATCAAATTTGTCGGGACGGCAACGGCCGGGACCGATCATGTGGATGACCAGTGGCTTAAGCAGGCAGGGATTGGTTTTTCAGCGGCGCCAGGCTGTAACGCCATTGCCGTCGTGGAATACGTATTTTCCGCATTATTGATGCTGGCCGAGCGCGATGGGTTTGCGCTGAAAGACCGCACCGTAGGTATTGTGGGCGTGGGCAACGTCGGCGGACGTCTGCAAAAGCGTCTGAAAGCCTGGGGCGTTCGCACCTTACTGTGCGATCCGCCGCGCAAGGATAACGGCGATGAAGGCGATTTCCGCACGCTGGACGAGCTGGTCGACGAGTGCGACGTCATCACCTTCCACACGCCGCTTTTCAAAGAGGGGCCGTACCGGTCTCTGCACCTGGCCGACGAGACGCTAATTCGCCGTCTGAAGGCTGGCACTATTCTGATAAATGCCTGCCGCGGTCCGGTGGTGGATAACGCGGCGCTGCTGAAATGTCTCGACGAGGGACAAGATCTGAGCGTTGTGCTGGACGTCTGGGAGCCCGAGCCGGATCTTAACGTCGCATTGCTGAATAAGGTGGACGTGGGGACCGCGCATATTGCGGGTTATACCCTCGAAGGCAAGGCGCGCGGTACGACTCAGGTATTTGAGGCCTACAGCGCCTTTATCGGCCATCCGCAGCAGGTGGCGCTGGATACGCTGCTTCCCGCGCCGGAATTTGGCCGCATTACCCTTCATGGCCCGCTGGATGAGGCAACGCTAAAAAGACTGGTGCATTTGGTGTATGATGTGCGCCGCGATGACGCGCTGCTGCGTAAAGTGGCGGGTATTCCGGGTGAGTTTGACAAGCTGCGCAAAAATTACCTTGAGCGCCGCGAGTGGTCCTCCCTGTATGTGATGTGCGATGACGCCCCTGCGGCGGCGCTGCTGCATCAGCTGGGATTTAACGCCGTTCACCACCCGGCACGTTAATGTCTTTCTGCTCCCTGTTGGAAACGCCGACAGGGACGCGTTTTTATTTCTGGAGTAAACCACCATGTCTGAAGGCTGGAACATTGCCATTTTGGGCGCCACTGGCGCCGTGGGCGAAGCCCTGCTTGAAACCCTTGCTGAGCGCCAGTTCCCGGTGGGCGAAATTTACGCGCTGGCGCGTACCGACAGCGCGGGTGAACATCTGCGTTTCGGCGGGAAATCCGTGATGGTGCAGGATGCCGCCGCATTTGACTGGACCCAGGCTCAGCTGGCGTTTTTTGCCGCAGGTGCAGAGGCGACGGCGTCTTACATTGAAGAGGCGACCAATTCTGGCTGTCTGGTGATCGACCTGAGCGGCCTGTTCTCCCTTGAGCCGGATGTGCCGCTGGTGGTGCCGGACGTTAACCCGTTTGTGCTGGCTGATTACCGCAACCGCAACATCATTGCGGTACCAAACAGCCTCACCAGCCAGCTGCTGACCGCGCTGAAGCCGCTGATCGACGACGGTGGCCTGTCGCGCATTACCGTGACCAGCCTGCTGTCGGCTTCGGCTAATGGCAAAAAAGCCGTAGACGCGCTGGCAGGGCAGAGCGCGAAGCTGCTGAACGGGATCCCGATCGACGAAGATGATTTCTTTGGCCGCCAGCTGGCGTTCAACATGCTGCCGCTGCTGCCGGATCGTGAAGGTTCGGTGCGGGAAGAGCGTCGTATCGTCGATGAAGCGCGCAAAATTTTGCAGGATGACGGGCTGATGATCTCCGCGAACGTCGTACAGTCTCCGGTCTTTTACGGCCATGCGCAGATGGTCGGCTTTGAAGCCCTGCGTCCATTGGCGGCTGAAGAAGCGCGCGACGCGTTTGGCCGCGGCGAGGACATTGTCCTTTCCGAAGAGAGCGAATTCCCGACGCAGGTGGGCGATGCCACCGGCAGCGCGCATCTCTCCGTGGCCTGCGTACGTAACGATTACGGTATGCCGGAGCAGGTGCAGTTCTGGTCCGTTGCCGACAACGTGCGTTTTGGCGGCGCGCTGATGGCGGTCAAAATCGCGGAAAAACTGGTGCAGGAGTATCTGTACTGATGTCAGACGTGGAACAAAAGCCGGTCCACAGAATTGCCCTCGGCATTGAGTACGATGGCAGTAAATACTATGGCTGGCAGCGTCAGAATGAGGTGCGCAGCGTCCAGGAGAAGCTGGAAAAAGCGCTCTCTCAGGTAGCGAACGAACCGATCAGCGTCTTCTGTGCGGGCCGCACCGATGCCGGGGTTCACGGCACGGGGCAGGTGGTGCACTTTGAAACCACTGCGGTACGCAAAGATGCGGCCTGGACGCTGGGTGTAAATGCGAATTTACCTGGTGACATTGCCGTGCGTTGGGTGAAAGCTGTGCCGGATGATTTTCACGCGCGCTTCAGCGCGACGGCGCGGCGCTACCGTTATGTCATCTACAACCAGCGCCTGCGCCCGGCCGTGTTAAGCCAGGGCGTAACGCATTTTTATGAACCGCTGGATGCAGAACGCATGCATCGCGCGGCGCAGTGCCTGATTGGAGAAAATGATTTTACGTCGTTTCGTGCGGTGCAGTGTCAGTCCCGTACGCCGTGGCGTAACGTCATGCACATTAACGTCAGTCGTTATGGCGCGTATGTGGTGGTGGATATCAAAGCCAATGCCTTTGTACATCATATGGTGCGGAATATCGTGGGCAGCCTGATGGAAGTGGGCGCCGGACACCAGCCGGAGAGCTGGATTGCAGAACTGCTGGCAGCGAAGGACAGAACGCTTGCGGCAGCAACGGCGAAAGCGGAAGGGCTGTATCTGGTTTCGGTGGATTATCCGGACCGGTTCGACCTGCCAAAACCGCCAATGGGCCCGCTGTTTTTAGCGGACTAAACAAAGGTGCAATTAAGGCTTAGACAATATGGACGTAATACGTTTTCTGATTGATTTCATCCTGCACATTGATGTTCACCTGGCGGAGCTGGTCGCGCAGTACGGCGTCTGGGTATACGCCATTCTGTTCCTCATTCTGTTCTGTGAAACCGGGCTTGTGGTTACGCCGTTCCTGCCGGGAGATTCACTGCTGTTCGTGGCCGGTGCGTTATCTGCACTGCCAACCAATGACCTGAACGTCCACCTGATGGTCGTCCTGATGATCGTCGCGGCGATTGTTGGCGATGCGGTCAACTACACCATCGGGCGAGTGTTTGGCGAGCGGTTGTTCAGTAATCCGGACTCGAAGATTTTCCGCCGCAGTTATTTAGACAAGACCCATGCGTTCTATGAACGTCATGGCGGAAAAACCATTATCCTTGCCCGTTTTGTGCCTATTGTGCGCACATTTGCACCGTTTGTGGCGGGAATGGGCCACATGTCCTATCGTCATTTTGCAATGTACAACGTGGTGGGCGCACTGCTTTGGGTGTTGCTCTTTACCTATGCGGGCTACCTGTTTGGCGATCTGCCTGTGGTTCAGGAAAACCTTAAGTTACTGATTGTAGCGATTATTGTGCTTTCCGTTCTGCCGGGTGTTATCGAAATCATTCGTCACAAACGCGCGGCAGCAAAACAAGCGAAGTAAATGCACGCTGGCGGTTCGACCACTTTTTTATCCAAAGTTTCGGGCTGTTATGTTTTAATGTGCAACATTCATGGTCTGTTGGAGGCAAAAATGGCATTATTCGCCTCTTACAGCAAAACTGGCATACGACCAGGTTCAGGCAGAAAGGTTATCAATGAGCTGGATTGAACGAATTAAAAGCAACATTACCCCGACGCGTAAAGCGAGCATTCCTGAAGGGGTATGGACGAAGTGTGATAGCTGCGGCCAGGTTCTGTATCGTGCAGAGCTGGAACGCAATCTTGAGGTGTGTCCGAAGTGTGACCACCACATGCGTATGTCGGCGCGCAACCGCCTGCATAGCCTGCTGGACGAAGGTTCTCTGATAGAACTGGGCAGCGAACTGGAGCCAAAAGATGTGCTCAAGTTCCGCGACTCCAAAAAATACAAAGATCGTCTGGCCTCTGCACAGAAAGAGACCGGCGAGAAAGACGCGCTGATCGTCATGAAGGGCACCCTGCATGAAATGCCGGTGGTTGCCGCTGCGTTTGAGTTCTCCTTTATGGGCGGCTCAATGGGCTCCGTGGTCGGCGCGCGTTTCGTGCGTGCCGTTGAGCAGGCGCTGGAAGACAACTGCCCGCTGATCTGCTTCTCCGCCTCCGGTGGTGCGCGTATGCAGGAAGCGCTGATGTCTCTGATGCAGATGGCGAAAACCTCCGCTGCGCTGGCGAAAATGCAGGAGCGCGGTCTGCCGTATATCTCGGTACTGACCGACCCAACCATGGGTGGCGTCTCTGCGAGCTTCGCAATGCTGGGCGACCTGAACATCGCCGAGCCAAAAGCGCTGATCGGCTTTGCCGGTCCTCGCGTTATCGAACAGACCGTACGTGAGAAACTGCCGCCGGGCTTCCAGCGCAGTGAGTTCCTCATTGAGAAAGGCGCTATCGATATGATCGTCCGCCGTCCGGAAATGCGCCTCAAGCTGGCCAGCATTCTGGCGAAGCTGATGAATCTGCCAGCGCCTAACCCGGACGAGCCGCGCGAAGGCGTGGTCGTACCGGATCAGGAACCCGAGGCCTGATAACTGAAAAGGGCAGGGCCGAATGGCGCTGCCCTTTTGCTTTCTAAACCGTTAATGACAACCGGGCATCATGGAAAATAAAAGCATTCCTCAAGCCACGTCGCCCCTGGCCGCGTGGCTTTCTTATCTGGAAAACCTGCACAGTAAAACCATCGACATGGGCCTTGAGCGCGTAAGCCAGGTTGCCGCGAGTCTCGACGTGCTGAAACCCGCGCCGTTCGTGTTTACCGTCGCCGGCACTAACGGGAAAGGCACCACCTGCCGCACGCTGGAATCTGTCCTGATGGCTGCCGGCTATAAGGTCGGCGTTTACAGCTCTCCGCATCTGGTGCGCTATACCGAGCGCGTGCGGGTGCAAAACGCCGAGCTGGCGGAATCTGCCCACACGGCATCGTTTGCCGCTATCGAAGCGGCGCGCGGCGAAACTTCACTGACCTATTTCGAATATGGCACCCTGTCGGCGCTGTGGCTGTTTAAGCAGGCGCAGCTGGACGTGGTGATCCTGGAAGTCGGGCTGGGTGGGCGACTGGACGCGACAAACATGGTGGATGCGGATGTCGCGGTCGTGACCAGCATCGCGCTGGATCACACCGACTGGCTGGGGCCAGACCGCGAAAGCATTGGCCGCGAGAAGGCCGGTATTTTTCGGGCGACTAAGCCCGCCGTGGTCGGCGAGCCGGACATGCCGCACACCATTGCCGACGTGGCGAAAGAGAAGGGCGCCCGGCTGCTGCATCGTGGCGTGGACTGGCAGTATGAGGTTCAGGGCCACGGCTGGCGCTTTAGCGATGCGCAGGGCGTGCTGGAGAATCTGCCGCTGCCGCAGGTGCCACAGCCTAACGCGGCGACCGCGCTGGCCGCACTGCGCGCCAGCGGATTAACGGTGAGCGAGCAGGCGATCCGCGACGGTATTCAGAACGCGCTGCTGCCGGGGCGTTTCCAGATTGTGAGCGAGTCACCGCGTCTGATTCTGGACGTGGCGCATAACCCGCACGCGGCGGCGTACCTCGCAGGACGTCTCAAATCGTTACCAAAAACCGGGCGCGTGCTGGCGGTTATCGGTATGCTTCATGATAAAGATATCGGCGGCACGCTGGCCTGCATGGAGAGTGTGGTCGATAGCTGGTATTGTGCTCCTCTGGAGGGGCCGCGTGGCGCGACTGCTGAGCAATTAATGGAACATCTCGGCAAAGGCGAAATCTACGACAGCGTGGTTTCGGCCTGGCGCGCCGCGATGGCGGAAGCTAAACCAGAAGATACCGTGCTGGTGTGTGGGTCATTCCACACGGTGGCACATGTCATGGAAGTGATGGAGGCGGGGAGAACCGGTGGCGAGTAAGTTTCAGAACCGTTTAACAGGAACCATTGTGCTGGTCGCGCTCGGGGTGATTATTCTCCCGGGGCTGCTCGACGGGCAGAAAAAGCATTACCAGGATGAATTTGCGGCTATTCCGCTGGTGCCAAAACCGGGCGACCGCGACGAGCCCGACATGCTGCCCGCGGCAACGCAGGCGCTACCTGCCCAGCCGCCTGAAGGCGCAGCGGAAGAGGTGCGTGCAGGCGATGCAGCCGCGCCGTCTCTTGACCCGTCGCGTCTGGCCGCAAATAACAACGTTGAAATCGATCCCGTACCGGTAGAGCAACCTAAACCGGTTGAAAAACCGAAGCCGGTAGAGAAAACGCAGCCTAAACCGCAGCGTGACAAAGCGGCCGAGCAGCTGGCTGCGGCAACGGAAACACCGCCACCGGCCAGACAGGCCCAGCAGGAGGCTGCCCCGACGGGCAAAGCCTATGTCGTTCAGCTGGGTGCGTTGAAAAACGCTGATAAGGTCAATGAGATCGTGAGTAAACTGCGCGGCGCGGGATACCGTGTTTATACTTCACCCACCACGCCGGTGCAGGGTAAAATTACCCGTATCCTCGTGGGGCCGGATGCGTCTAAAGATAAGCTCAAAGGTTCGCTTGGCGAGCTGAAGCAGATCTCCGGCCTGAGCGGCGTGGTGATGAACTACAGCGCAAACTGATAAAATCACCCCCTCACCCCGGCCCTCTCCCCAGAGGGTGAGAAGGTTAGGGTGAGGGGGAATGGCAGACGTCCAAAGAGACGTAATAAGCCAACGGCGTTGAGCATTTTTTCAGCGCCTTTTTTATTTACGCATGGGAAGGAAATCCCTACGCAAACGTTTTCTTTTTCTGTTAGAATTCGCCCCGAACTGGATGACAGGGCGTTAAATCGTGGGACACATATGGTCTGGATTGATTACGCCATCATTGCGGTGATTGGTTTTTCCTGTCTGGTTAGCCTGATCCGTGGCTTTGTTCGTGAAGCGTTATCGCTGGTAACCTGGGGTTGTGCTTTCTTTGTTGCCAGTCATTACTACACTTACCTGTCTGTCTGGTTCACGGGCTTTGAAGATGAACTGGTCCGAAACGGAATCGCTATCGCGCTGCTGTTTATCGCGACGCTGATTGTCGGCGCTATCGTCAACTATGTGATAGGCCAGCTGGTCGAGAAAACCGGTCTGTCAGGGACGGACAGGGTGCTCGGCATCTGTTTCGGTGCGTTGCGAGGCGTGCTGATTGTGGCCGCGATCCTGTTCTTCCTGGATACCTTTACCGGGTTCTCCAAAAGTGAAGACTGGCAGAAATCGCAGCTCATTCCGGAGTTCAGCTTCATCATCAGATGGTTCTTTGACTATCTGCAAAGCTCGTCGAGTTTCTTGCCCAGGGCATAAACCCTGAGATGTGGCTTAACGAGGAAAAGACGAATGTGCGGTATTGTCGGTATCGCCGGTTTCATGCCGGTAAACCAGTCGATTTATGACGCGTTAACGGTGCTTCAGCACCGTGGGCAGGATGCTGCGGGTATCATCACCATTGATGCAAACAACTGCTTCCGTTTACGTAAGGCGAACGGCCTGGTAAACGATGTGTTTGAAGCCCGCCATATGCAGCGTCTGCAAGGTAATATGGGGATCGGTCACGTTCGTTATCCTACTGCTGGCAGTTCCAGCGCCTCTGAGGCTCAGCCTTTTTACGTTAACTCCCCGTATGGCATCACGCTTGCCCACAACGGCAACCTGACCAACGCCCACGAGCTGCGTAAAAAGCTGTTTGAAGAGAAACGTCGCCACATTAACACCACCTCTGATTCTGAAATCCTGCTCAATATCTTTGCCAGCGAGCTGGATAACTTCCGCCACTACCCGCTGGAAGCCGATAACATCTTTGCCGCCGTTGCCGCGACGAACCGCCAAATCCGCGGCGCGTACGCCTGCGTGGCGATGATTATCGGTCACGGCATGGTGGCCTTCCGCGATCCAAACGGGATCCGCCCGCTGGTGCTCGGCAAGCGCGACCTTGGCGATGGCCGCTCTGAATACATGGTGGCCTCCGAAAGCGTGGCGCTGGACACCCTGGGCTTCGAATTCCTGCGTGACGTTGCGCCGGGCGAAGCGGTTTACATCACCGAGAAGGGCCAGCTGTTTACCCGCCAGTGCGCCGACAACCCGGTGAGCAACCCGTGCCTGTTCGAATACGTCTACTTCGCTCGTCCGGACTCGTTCATCGACAAGATTTCCGTTTATAGCGCGCGCGTCAACATGGGCACGAAGCTGGGCGAGAAGATTGCCCGCGAGTGGGACGATCTCGACATTGACGTGGTGATACCGATTCCGGAAACCTCCTGCGACATCGCGCTGGAGATCGCCCGCATTCTGGACAAGCCGTACCGTCAGGGCTTCGTGAAAAACCGCTACGTTGGCCGTACTTTCATCATGCCCGGCCAGCAGCTGCGCCGTAAGTCCGTACGTCGCAAGCTCAACGCTAACCGTGCCGAGTTCCGCGACAAGAACGTGCTGCTGGTGGATGACTCCATCGTGCGCGGTACGACGTCCGAGCAGATCATCGAGATGGCGCGCGAAGCTGGCGCGAAGAAAGTGTACCTCGCCTCTGCGGCACCGGAAATCCGCTTCCCGAACGTGTACGGTATTGATATGCCAACCGCCAACGAGCTGATTGCTCACGGTCGCGAAGTGGACGAAATCCGTCAGATCATCGGGGCCGACGGCCTGATTTTCCAGGATCTGAACGATCTGATCGACGCGGTGCGCGCCGAGAACCCGGACATCCAGCAGTTCGAATGCTCGGTGTTCAATGGCATCTACGTGACGAAAGACGTTGACCAGCAGTATCTCGACTACCTTGATTCGCTGCGTAACGACGATGCGAAAGCCGTCCAGCTGCAAAACGATCTCGAAAGCTTAGAGATGCACAACGAAGGTTGATGCCTGTGCAGGTGAGGGCGCTCGCCCTCACTTGCAACTCCCCGTAAAATCCTGCACAGTCTGCCCTGAAATCAGCAAGGGCAAAAATCATGAAACGACTCATTGTAGGGATCAGCGGCGCCAGCGGCGCGATTTACGGCGTCCGGCTGTTACAGGTGCTGCGTGACGTTGCAGGCGTAGAAACCCATCTGGTGATGAGCCAGGCGGCGCGCCAGACCCTCTCTCTTGAAACCGATCTCTCTCTGCGCGACGTTCAGGCCCTGGCTGACGTTGTGCACGATGCCCGCGATATCGCCGCCAGCATCTCTTCAGGCTCGTTTAAAACGGCCGGCATGGTTATTTTGCCCTGTTCCATTAAAACCCTTTCCGGCATTGTAAACAGCTATACCGACACGCTGGTGACGCGTGCGGCAGACGTGGTGCTGAAAGAGCGTCGCCCTCTGGTGCTGTGCGTGCGCGAAACCCCGCTGCACCTGGGACATCTGCGCCTGATGACGCAGGCAGCCGAACTGGGCGCCGTGATTATGCCCCCGGTTCCTGCGTTCTATCATCGCCCGCAGACGCTGGACGATGTCATCAATCAGACCGTTAACCGCGTACTGGATCAGTTCGATATTGACCTGCCTGAAGATCTCTTTGTCCGCTGGCAGGGAACGTGAAGCCGTGCACAACCAGGGTGCATGAAAAGCCAATTTGCCCTGTTTCAGGGCAAAACTGCAACCGCGATCATATCCTCGACATTTAATTCGCTTTTTCCCTTTTTCTCTTTCCGGTTCGTTCGGCAGACCTGCTATCTTTCACCATTAAGGCAGTATCGCAACGTTTTATTAACATATTTAACGTCGTAGTCTGAACCCGACGACAATGTGGCATAAGACCTGCAAGAGCAGCCTGCAACACAACACACAACATAAACCATAATAAAATCACGGTTCTTGAGGGTAAATGTATGAAGAAGACGGTTCTGGCTCTGTCTTTGCTCGTGGGCTTGAGTGCAGCAGCAGGCAGCTATGCAGCGCTTCCACAGACGGTTCGTATCGGTACAGATGCAACCTACGCGCCATTCTCATCCAAGGATGCGAAGGGCGATTTCGTGGGGTTTGATATCGATCTGGGAAATGAGATGTGCAAACGCATGGAAGTGAAATGCACATGGGTGGGCAGTGACTTTGACGCGCTGATCCCGTCGCTGAAAGCCAAGAAAATTGATGCCATTATCTCTTCTCTCTCCATCACGGAAAAACGTCAGCAGGAGATCGCCTTCTCTGAGAAGCTCTACGCTGCCGATTCACGTCTGATTGCCGCGAAAGGCTCCCCAATCCAGCCGACCATCGACTCGCTGAAAGGTAAGCATGTTGGCGTGCTTCAGGGCTCAACCCAGGAAGGCTACGCGAACGCCAACTGGCGCGAGAAGGGCGTCGATGTGGTCGCCTACCAGAACCAGGATCTGATCTACTCTGACCTGGCGGCGGGCCGTCTGGATGCCGCGTTCCAGGATGAAGTTGCCGCGAGCGAAGGCTTCCTGAAGCAGCCTGCGGGTAAAGAGTACGCCTTTGCTGGCCCGTCAGTTAAAGATAAAAAATACTTTGGCGACGGCACCGGTATTGGCCTGCGTAAGGATGATACCGAGCTGAAAGCCGCCTTCGACAAAGCGTTTAACGAGCTGCGTAAAGACGGTACCTACGACAAACTGGCGAAGAAATACTTCGATTTCAACGTCTACGGTGATTAATGCCTGAACGGGATGCACTGATGTGGTGCATCCCACGGGGCAATGTTCCAGTATGGTGCATCTATTGCACCGTATTGGAACGCTGTGTGCATAGTTAAGCATTTAAAATGCAAAAATTCCCGTTCAGAGGCATTAATCTTTGCCTGAATGAGGGGATTAATGGCACATTAACGGCACCCCGTGGTCGTAAAATCTCGTATTAAGACAGTTTGTTGAGGACAGATATGAAAAAACTGGTGTTGTCACTTTCTCTGGTACTGGCCTTTTCCAGCGCCACCGCGGCATTCGCAGCAATTCCGCAGAAAATTCGTATTGGAACTGATCCAACCTACGCACCTTTCGAATCGAAGAATGCGAAGGGGGAACTGGTCGGTTTTGACATCGATCTGGCTAACGAGCTGTGCAAACGCATTAAAGCGCAATGTACCTACGTTGAAAACCCGCTGGATGCGCTGATCCCGTCCCTGAAAGCCAAAAAAATCGACGTGATCATGTCCTCCCTTTCCATCACTGAAAAACGTCAGCAGGAGATTGCCTTCACGGACAAACTCTACGCGGCAGATTCACGTCTGGTAGTGGCGAAATCCTCAGATATTCAGCCAACCCTTGAGTCTCTGAAAGGCAAGCGCGTGGGCGTGTTGCAGGGGACCACGCAGGAAACCTACGGCAACGAGCACTGGGCGCCTAAGGGCATTGAAATTGTCTCTTACCAGGGGCAGGAAAATATCTACGCAGACCTGACCGCAGGCCGCATTGATGCCGCATTCCAGGATGAAGTGGCGGCAAGCGAAGGCTTCCTGAAGCAGCCTGTGGGTAAAGATTACAAGTTCGGCGGTCCGTCCATTAAGGATGAAAAACTCTTTGGCGTAGGCACCGGTATGGGCCTGCGTAAAGAAGACAACGAACTGCGTGAGGCTCTGAACAAAGCGTTCGCCGAGATGCGCGCGGACGGCACCTACGACAAGCTGGCGAAAAAGTACTTCGATTTTAACGTCTACGGCGGCTAATCGCCCCGTCTGATAACGTGCGGCCCCTCCCGTTGCGGGAGGGGAAAAGACACGGTTCCACCACTCACGAGACGACAGGGCACGCGGTATGCTGTACGGATTTTCTGGCGTTATTTTACAGGGCGCGCTTGTCACCCTTGAGCTGGCCATCAGCTCCGTGGTGCTGGCGGTGCTGATAGGCCTGGCAGGCGCGGGGGCAAAGTTATCCGCCAACAGACCGCTGGCGCTGATATTTGAAGGCTATACCACGCTGATTCGCGGCGTGCCAGACCTTGTGCTGATGCTGCTGATCTTTTATGGCCTGCAAATCGCACTTAACGGCGTGACGGACGCCATCGGCATGGATCAGATCGATATCGATCCGATGGTGGCCGGTATCATTACCCTTGGTTTTATCTACGGCGCCTACTTCACCGAGACCTTTCGCGGCGCGTACATGGCCGTGCCGAAGGGACATATTGAAGCGGCGACTGCCTACGGTTTTACCTCCTCACAAACGTTTCGCCGGATCATGTTCCCGGCCATGATGCGTTACGCGCTGCCGGGTATCGGCAACAACTGGCAGGTTATTCTCAAGGCGACGGCGCTGGTCTCCCTGCTGGGTCTGGAAGACGTGGTGAAGGCCACGCAGCTGGCGGGTAAGAGCACCTGGGAACCGTTCTACTTTGCGGTGGTCTGCGGCGTGATTTATCTGGTCTTTACGACCGTCTCCAATGGTGTGCTGCTTCTGCTCGAACGTCGCTACTCCGTGGGTGTGAAGAGGGCTGACCTGTGATTGAGATTATTCAGGAGTACTGGAAATCCCTGCTGTGGACGGACGGCTACCGCTTCACGGGCGTGGCGATCACGCTGTGGCTGCTGATTTCCTCGGTAGTAATGGGCGGCATTCTGGCGGTGTTTTTGGCCATTGGCCGCGTGTCGAACAATAAATTTATCCAGTTCCCGATCTGGCTGTTTACCTACGTGTTTCGCGGTACGCCGCTGTACGTACAGCTGCTGGTGTTCTATTCGGGGATGTACACGCTTGAGATCGTGAAAGGCACCGAGATGCTGAACGCGTTCTTCCGCAGCGGCCTGAACTGTACGGTGCTGGCGCTGACGCTTAACACCTGCGCCTATACCACCGAGATCTTCGCCGGTGCCATTCGTTCCGTGCCGCACGGAGAGATCGAGGCGGCGCGCGCGTACGGCTTCTCCTCCGTGAAGCTTTACCGCTGTATTATTCTGCCTTCAGCGCTGCGTATTGCGCTGCCGGCGTACAGCAACGAAGTGATTTTAATGCTGCATTCAACGGCACTGGCCTTTACCGCCACGGTACCGGATCTGTTAAAGATTGCGCGCGATATTAACTCTGCGACGTATCAGCCGTTTACGGCGTTTGGCATTGCGGCAGTACTCTATTTGATCATTTCTTACGTCCTGATCAGCCTGTTCCGTAAGGCTGAAAAACGCTGGTTGCAGCATATAAAACCGTCGACGCACTGAGAATTTATGATGGCTGAGAACAAATTAAACGTAATTGATTTGCACAAGCGCTACGGCGAACATGAAGTGCTGAAAGGGGTGTCGCTGGAGGCTAACGCGGGCGACGTGATCAGTATTATCGGTTCATCAGGTTCGGGTAAAAGTACCTTCCTGCGCTGCATCAACTTCCTCGAAAAGCCGAGCGAAGGTTCGATTGTGGTGAGCGGACAGAACATTAATATGGTCCGTGATAAAGACGGCCAGCTTAAAGTGGCGGATAAAAACCAGCTGCGCCTGCTGCGTACGCGCCTGACGATGGTGTTCCAGCACTTCAACCTCTGGAGCCACATGACGGTGCTGGAGAACGTGATGGAAGCGCCGGTTCAGGTGCTCGGCTTAAGCAAGCAGGAGGCCCGCGAGCGTGCGGTGAAATACCTTGCGAAAGTGGGTATCGACGAGCGTCAGCAGATCAAGTACCCGGTGCACCTGTCAGGTGGTCAGCAGCAGCGCGTCTCCATTGCCCGCGCGCTGGCGATGGAGCCGGAAGTTCTGCTGTTTGACGAACCGACCTCCGCGCTGGACCCGGAACTTGTTGGCGAGGTGCTGCGCATCATGCAGAAGCTGGCTGAAGAGGGCAAAACGATGGTGGTGGTGACGCATGAGATGGGCTTCGCCCGTAACGTTTCTAACCACGTTATCTTCCTGCATCAGGGCAAGATCGAGGAGCAGGGGCATCCTGATGAGGTGCTGGCGAACCCGCAAAGCCCGCGCTTGCAGCAGTTCCTGAAGGGATCTCTGAAATAAAGAGGGCATCATACGGCGGTGCAGCTTAATTGCCCGGTGGCGCTTCGCTTACCGGGCCTACAAAAACCGTAGGCCGCCACGCATTCAGAGCGCACCACGCTCCAGCCGGTACACCCAGTCGTCATACCGCACCCCGTTAATCTCGTATGCCTTCTCCAGCACCTGCGTACGCACAAAACCGGCTTTCTCCAGCACGCGTACCGAACCGCCGTTATCCGCCAGTACATACGCATTAATCGCCTTCACGCCGATCTGGTTAAAGGCGTAGTCACACACCGCGCGCAGTGCCTCGCTGGCAATACCTTTTCCCTGCGCGGCAGGCACCACGGTATAGCCAATATCCGCCTCTTCACGGTTCGCCGCGCTGATTTGCAGCCCGATATCCCCGAGCGGCGTATCGTCATTATGCAGACGGATCACGAAGACATGCTCCGCCATCAGGCGTGCGGCAAATACGCGGCGCGTCTCTTTTTCCGGCGTGATAGCAGCCATGTAGCGCATGATGGTGGGATCTTCACGCAGTGAGCGGAAGAACGCCCAGTCAGAGGGTTTGAAAGGAGAGAGGTGAAGCCGGGTTGTGGTGAGGGTTGCCATAGTTACGCCATATCATCCAGACATGGCGTATGACTGTAACATATTCACTGCACTACATCCCCCAGCGCCTCTTCTAAATCATACCAGCGGAACGTAAATCCGGCCGCTTCCAGCCGTTTTGGCAGCGCGCGCTGGCCGCCCAGCACCAGCACCGACGATTCACCCATCAGCAGCCGAATCGCCGTTGCAGGCACGCGCAGCACCGCCGGGCGATGCAGGGCATGGCCCAGGGCATGAGCAAACTGCTCATTACGTACCGGATACGGAGACACCATGTTAAACGGCCCGCGCAGGTCGTTATCCAGCAGCCAGAGAATGCCGTTGACCATATCGTCGATATGGATCCACGCCAGATACTGCCGTCCGTTACCGATAGGACCGCCAAGCCCCATTTTAAACGGCGGCAGCATTTTACCGAGGATACCGCCCTTCGGGGCAAGCACCACGCCGGTGCGCAGCAGACAGACGCGTGTCTTATCGCTCTGCGCCGCGCAGGCGATACGCTCCCACTGGGCACAGAGTTTATGGGTAAACTCGTTGTGCGGTGGCTCCTCTTCGGTCACCACCACTTCACCGAGATCGCCATAGTAGCCTGTAGCAGAACCGGAAATCAGCACCGAAGGCGGCGTCTCGCTGTTGCGAATCAGCTCAACCAGCTTTTCGGTCATGTTCCAGCGGCTGCTGCATAAACGCTGCTTTTGCTCTTCGGTCCAGCGTTTATCGGCAATAGGTTCACCCGCGAGGTTAATGACGGCGTCAAAGCCGTTCAGATCCTGCCGTTCCGCCAGGCCTTTCCAGATCTCAACGCCGGCACCCAGCACCTGACGGGCTTTCTCCGGGCTGCGCGTGACCACGGTGATGTCGTGATGCAACGCCTGCAAGCGTGGAATGAGATGGCGACCAATCAGGCCCGTACCGCCGGTGAGCAGAATCTTCATACTACCTCCAGGTTTACGCCTGGCGCTGCCAGCTTAACGTCATCGAGACGGAGTCGGCGTAGCGCAGGGCGTGAAGTTTATCGATCTCTACTTCAGCATAAGTGACCCAGTGGTGTTCGCGTGCGATATCGAGCACATCCTGAGTTAATTTTTCCAGTAGCGCAAAACGGTTGTTCTCAACGTACTGGATGATGCTTTTGGTGATCGTGCGATAGTTCAGCGCGTCGTTGATATCCTCGCTGGCGCGCGCCTTGTCTGCCGGGTAATGGATCACCACATTCACCACGATATCCTGGCGGTTAGCGATCTCCTCCTCTTTAATACCGATGAACGTGCGTAAGCGTAAGTTTTTTATACGAATAATAGCGTCATGCTGGGACATTGCAGGTCTTCTCCGTGTCAGTATTTCTGCCTCATCATACATGAGGAGAACACCTGTACCCAACGGGGCGCAGGCTCAAATCTGATGGATTTTTTGCATCGCGCGTTCGGTGGCCGGTCGGGTCCTGATGCGCTCAAACCAGTTGTTCACCGCCGGATAAGAGGCCAGGTCGATCCGGTGGCGTTCATGGGTGTTGATCCACGGCCAGCAGGCGATATCGGCGATGCTGTAATGCTCACCACCGAGCCACGGTGATTTTTCCAGCCGACGATTCAGAACACCGTACAGGCGCTGGGTTTCGACCTGGTATCGCTCAATGGCGTAAGGGATAGTCTGCGGCGCATACGCGGTAAAGTGGTGGTTCTGCCCCAGCATGGGCCCCAGGCCGCTTGACTGCCAGAACAGCCACTGAAGGGTCTGGTGACGCTCGCGCAGTTCACCGCTCAGGAGCTTGCCGGTTTTCTCCGCCAGATAGAGCAAAATCTCTCCGGACTCAAACAGGCTTAACGGTTTGCCGCCGTCAGAGGGCAGGTTATCAATAATGGCCGGAATTTTATTGTTGGGCGATATGGCCAAAAAAACGGGGCGGAACTGGTCCCCTTTACTGATATCCACGCGAACGATCCGGTACTCCACTTCGGCTTCTTCGAGAAAGAGGGTGATCTTATGGCCATTCGGGGTGGGGGCATAATAGAGATCGATCATTCTCAACTCCTGTCAGTGTGAAGAGTGTTGCCATGAAAAAACAGTATAGGTGCTGGCAGAAAATCGTGAGTTTTCATCAGGTGACAGCGAGGCAAAGAGATTATATGTTGAGTGAAAACCAATCAGTTAATGAGGATGTCATGAGCCAGCCTGTAATAACGTTGTGGTCCGATGCGAACTTCTTTTCTCCTTATGTTATGAGCGTTTACGTGGCGCTGGCTGAAAAGGGGCTCGCCGTGAATCTGAAAACTATTGACCTGGACAGCGGCGAACATCTGAAGCCCCAGTGGCAGGGCTACGCGCTTACCCGACGGGTTCCCGTGCTGGAGATTGACGGCTTTGAGCTGAGCGAATCCTCGGCGATTGACGAGTATCTGGAAGATCGCTTTGCTCCGCCAGAGTGGGAACGCATCTATCCTCACGATCTGCAAAAGCGCGCCCGCGCCCGTCAGATCCAGGCGTGGCTGCGCAGCGATCTGGTGCCGATTCGCGTCGAGCGCTCCACGGACGTGGTCTTCGCCGGCGTCAAAAAGCCGTCGCTTAGCACGGAGGGGGAAGCCAGCGCGCAAAAGCTGATTGAGACGGCCTCCTCGCTGCTGGCTCACGGCAGTCCGAACCTGTTTGGCGAGTGGTGTATTGCCGACGCCGATCTGGCGCTGATGCTCAATCGCCTGATCCTCAACGGAGATGCCGTCCCGCAGCTGCTGGTGGATTATGCCGGGTTCCAGTGGCAACGCGCGTCGGTGCAGCGCTATGTGGCACTCTCCGCTAAGCGCGCGGGCTGATCGGACGAGGCGCTTGAGGTATGATAGGGGCAGTCTGATTGTCGGAGGAGTAACTGATGAAACTGATGTTTGCGTCGGATATCCATGGATCGCTGCCCGCGACCGAACGCGTGCTTTCGCTGTTTGCCCAAAGCGGGGCGCAATGGCTGGTCATCCTGGGTGATGTATTAAACCATGGCCCGCGCAATGCGCTGCCGGAAGGCTATGCCCCGGCGCAGGTGGCGGAAAAATTGAATCAGCACGCTTCGCGCATCATTGCCGTGCGCGGCAACTGTGACAGTGAAGTTGACCAGATGCTGCTGCACTTTCCCATCACCGCTCCCTGGCAACAGGTGCTGATGGAAAACAGCCGTTTGTTCCTGACCCATGGGCACCTGTTCGGCCCGGATAACCTGCCGTCACTCGCTGCTGGCGATGTCCTGGTTTCTGGCCATACTCATATTCCGGTGGCGGAAAAACGTGAAGGCATTTATTACTTCAACCCCGGGTCCGTCAGCATTCCAAAAGGCGGTTACCCGGCAAGCTATGGCATGTACGAAGACGGTACATTAAGCGTTATAGCACTTAATGATCAGCAAGTTATTGCACAGATAGCGATTAATCCGTAAGTTACACCTCAACTGCAAACGCGCCGAAAGAGCGCTTAGACGAGAAGGTTTCCCGATGGTGGAGCAGAATCATTTGGCAAGTACTGAATGGGTTGACATTGTCAGCGAAGAGAATGAAGTGATCGCGCAGGCCAGCCGCGAACAAATGCGTGCGGAGCGTCTGCGTCACCGCGCGACGTACATCGTTGTTCATGACGGCATGGGCAAGATTCTGGTCCAGCGTCGCACCGACACCAAAGATTTTCTTCCTGGTATGCTGGATGCCACAGCGGGTGGCGTCGTGCAGGCCGATGAAGTGCTGCTGGATTCCGCGCGTCGTGAAGCGGAAGAAGAGTTAGGTATCGCTGGCGTGCCGTTTGCCGAGCACGGCCAGTTTTATTTTGAAGATGAGCATTGCCGCGTCTGGGGCGGGCTGTTTAGCTGCGTTTCCCATGGGCCTTTCGCCTTGCAGGAAGAGGAAGTGAGCGAAGTCAGCTGGATGACGCCGGAAGAGATCACCGCGCGTTGCGACGAGTTCACGCCGGATTCCTTAAAAGCACTGGCGCTGTGGATGACCCGCAACGCCAAAAACGAATCCGCTAAACCGGAAAATAGAGCGGAGAAAGAGGAAGAGGCTGAGTAAGCCTTAACAGCTTTCCCGCAGGCAAAGGCTGGACGCGATGGGCTTATGGTCGCGCCAGCCCCCGTCGTTCAGTCGTTCCAGTAACGCTTTCCCGGCTTCAATACCAATCTTGCGATGCGGCACCGCCATCGTCGTCAGCGGCGGCTGACAGACGCGGCTGACGTCGCTGTCGCCAAAGCCCACCACCGCTAAATCGTCCGGCACTTTGATGCGCCGACGCTGGCACTCATACAGCGCGCCGCAGGCGAGCTCATCGGACACGCACACCAGCGCGTCCAGCTCCGGCCACGCCAGCAGGAACTCGGGCAGCTGCGCCGCGCCGGTAGAGAAGTTCGGCGGCATGGCGGCATTAATCACCCTGTTCGGCGACATATGGTGGCGCAGCATCGCCTTGTACCAGCCCTGCAAATGCTGCTGAAAAATCCACTGCTCCTGGTTAGCACACAGCAGGCCGATATTCTGGTAGCCGCGCTGGATCACCATTTCTGTGAGTTCATACATGGCGGCGACATTATCAATCCCGATATTCATATCAATCGGATCGGCACGCATCGCACCCATTTCCATCACCGGGATAGAGGCGTTTTTAAGCCAGTGCCGCACGGTATCGGAGTGTTCAACGCTGAGCAATATCGCCGCGGCGATATTCGATGCCAGCAGCGTTTCGAGCAGCTTCTCTTCCTGTTCAAGCCGATGCTGAGATTCCGCCAGCATGATCTGGTAGCCCGCAGGCTGAAGCACCTGCTGTAGCCCGGCGAACATCTCGGAACATCCAGCTTCGGAAAGATTGGGAACAACCATCGCAATCGTCCATGACGACGCTGATGCCAGGGCGCTGGCGGCAAGATTGGGCATGTAACCCAGCTCCTGCACCGCAGCTTCAATTTTTTCACGCAGTTTATCGGAAACCTGTTCGGGCGTGCGGAGAGCACGGGAAACGGTCATCGTGCCTACGCCGGCAAGCTGCGCGACATCCGCGAGCGTTACTTTTCCGGTACTGCGGCGTTTTCGGGTTAAAGACATACATCTTCCTGCTGACAGGACGTGAGTCAGTTTCATCCTTATTTTACGTGACAGGCAGTATACGCCTTAAATCCCTTTTTTTGCTGTGATTTCACACCATGATAGCAATTTGATAGCGCTATCACAGTTCTGCATGTTAGTCATTGGTAGCGCTATCTTTGTGATCACGATCGCAGTCATTGATTGACGGGTTGAATAGAGTTTGCCCATGTCTGGGCTTTAGCGGGAGTGAAAAGTGCTCAAAAAGTGGATATATGATACAACCATAACGCTACAGGATAGCGTTGAAAACTGGCCGCAGGCGCTGGAGCTGTGCGCGAAACCGCTGCTGGATTTGCAGGTGGTTGCGCCGGAATACGTCACGGCGATCATCGAGCAGCACCACGCGCTAGGACCCTACTATGTACTGGCTCCCGGCCTGGCAATGCCGCATGCAAGGCCGGAAGAGGGGGCGAAAGGTCTCGGTCTGTCATTATTGAAACTGAAACAGGGCGTCTCTTTTGGTGCCGGTGAGTTTGACCCCGTCGATGTGATTGTAATGCTGGCGGCGCCGGACAAACATAGCCATATCGAAATGATTTCGGCGTTAGCGGAATTATTTTCCAGCGACGAAGATATGGCTGAATTACACCGGGCGAACACGCTGGAGGAGATAAAAACCATCATCGACCGCTTCTGATTTAATTCTTTAATCCGTTTCATCTCAACATTACGCTTCAGCGTGATGGGGCGTACTCTACTCAAAAAAGGGGATAACAATGAAAATTATGGCTATTTGCGGCTCCGGCCTGGGCAGCAGTTTTATGGTCGAAATGAATATTAAAAAGGTGCTCAAAAAACTGGAGATTGAGGCCGAGGTGGAACACTCCGACCTCTCCTCGGCCACGCCGGGCGCGGCGGACCTGTTTGTGATGGCGAAAGACATTGCGGCCAGCGCCAGCGTGCCGGAAAGCCAGCTGGTGGTCATCAACAATATTATCGATATCAACGAACTCGAAGCGCAGCTGCGCGCCTGGTTCGAAAGACAATAATCCTGATTAGGCGAGGTGGATATGTTTATCCTTGAAACGCTGAATTTCGTTGTTGATATTTTAAAAGTCCCTTCAGTCCTGGTAGGGTTAATTGCCTTAATTGGTCTTGTCGCGCAGAAAAAAGCCTTTTCTGATGTGGTAAAAGGCACGATTAAAACCATTCTTGGCTTTATTGTTCTGGGCGGTGGCGCCACCGTGCTGGTAGGCTCTTTAAATCCGTTAGGCGGTATGTTTGAGCACGCTTTTAATATTCAGGGCATTATTCCCAACAATGAAGCGATTGTATCCATTGCCCTGGAAAAATACGGTGCCTCGACTGCGCTAATTATGGCCTTCGGGATGGTGGCGAATATTATCGTCGCGCGCTTTACCCGCCTGAAGTATATCTTCCTGACGGGGCACCACACCTTCTACATGGCGTGTATGATCGGCGTGATCCTGACGGTCGCAGGCTTCGAGGGAGTAGGGCTGGTCTTTACCGGTTCGCTGATCCTCGGCCTGATTATGGCCTTCTTCCCGGCGATTGCGCAGCGCTATATGAAGCGTATCACCGGCAACGATGAGATCGCCTTCGGTCATTTCGGTACGCTGGGCTACGTGCTGTCCGGCTGGATTGGCAGCAGGGTCGGTAAAGGCTCGCGCTCCACAGAAGAGATGAACCTGCCGAAGAACCTCAGCTTCCTGCGTGACAGCTCGATCTCAATTTCGCTGACCATGATGATTATCTACCTGATCATGGCGGTGAGCGCCGGGCGCGAGTACGTGGAGTCCACCTTCAGCGGCGGGCAAAACTACCTGGTGTACGCCATTATCATGGCGATCACCTTCGCAGCAGGCGTCTTCATCATCCTGCAAGGCGTGCGCCTGATTCTGGCGGAAATCGTCCCGGCCTTTACCGGCTTCTCTGAAAAACTGGTGCCGAACGCGCGGCCTGCGCTGGACTGCCCGGTGGTCTACCCCTATGCGCCAAACGCGGTGCTGATTGGCTTCCTGTTCAGCTTCCTCGGCGGGATTGTGGGCTTGCTGATCTGCGGTCAGTTTAGCTGGGTGCTGATCCTCCCGGGCGTGGTGCCGCATTTCTTCACCGGTGCGACGGCGGGCGTGTTTGGGAACGCCACCGGCGGACGTCGCGGGGCGATGATTGGCGCATTTGCCAACGGCCTGCTGATCACCTTCCTGCCAGTCCTCCTGCTGCCTGTTCTGGGCGCGATTGGCTTTGCGAATACCACCTTCTCGGACGCTGATTTTGGTGCGGTCGGGATTGTGCTCGGCAATCTTGCGCGCTTCCTGTCGCCGCTTGCCATCACCGGACTGGTTGTTGTGTTGTTCGCGCTGCTGGTGGCTTACAACATCTTCGCTAAAAACAAACCTGCGGGCGGTAACGCGCAGGAAAACCCCGGAGCCAAATCATGAATGAGAATGAGATAACCGAACTGGCGCGTCAGATCCGTCTTGAGACCCTGAAATCCCTGACGCAGCTGGGCTTTGGCCACTACGGCGGCAGCATGTCAGTCGTTGAAACGCTGGCGGTGCTGTACGGCGCGGTGATGAAAATAGACCCGGCCGACCCGGACTGGCCAGAGCGCGATTACTTTGTGCTGTCGAAAGGCCATGCGGGCCCGGCGCTCTACAGTACGCTGGCGATTAAGGGCTACTTCCCGGTTGAAGAGCTGAGCACGCTGAACCAGAACGGAACGCGTCTGCCCAGCCACCCGGATCGCCTGAAAACCCGCGGCGTGGATGCCACCACCGGTTCGCTGGGGCAGGGGATCTCGATTGCGGGCGGCATGGCGCTGTCGCACAAGCTGGCAGGAAGGCCTAACCGCGTGTTCTGCATCGTCGGTGACGGGGAGCTAAACGAAGGCCAGTGCTGGGAAGCCTTCCAGTTTATCGCTCACCATCGACTGAACAACCTGACCGTGTTCGTGGACTGGAACAAACAGCAGCTCGACGGTGAACTGGACGAAATTATCTGTGCCTTCGACCTTGAGGGCAAATTCCGCGCCTTTGGCTTTGACGTGGTGACGGTCAAAGGGGACGACATTCCGGCACTGCTGAAGGTGACTTCACCGATCCCTGAGGCCGATGCGCGTCCGCGGGTGGTGATCCTCGACAGCATCAAAGGGCAGGGGGTGCCGTACCTGGAACAGCTCAGTAATTCGCATCACCTGCGATTAACCGAGGAGAGCAAAGCGGCGCTCAACGAGACGATTCGCCAACTGGAGGCTTCACATGATTAAGGTTGCACCGGCAGGACAGAAAGATTCGGTTGAGATGCGTAAGGTCTACGCGGGCTTTGTGGCCAGGCAGATTGAGGCCGGGAGCGAGATCGTTGCGCTCGAGGCGGACCTGATGAGTTCGATGGCGATGGACGGCGTAGCGCGGGATTATCCACAGCACGTCATCAACTGCGGCATTATGGAGGCCAACGTGATCGGAACGGCCGCCGGGCTGTCGCTCACCGGCCGTAAGCCCTTCGTCCATACCTTTACCGCCTTCGCCAGCCGTCGCTGCTTCGACCAGCTGTTTATGTCCCTGGACTACCAGCGCAATAACGTGAAGGTGATTGCCTCGGATGCGGGCGTGACGGCCTGCCACAACGGCGGGACGCATATGTCGTTCGAGGATATGGGCATCGTGCGCGGTCTGGCGCACTCTGTGGTGCTGGAAGTCACCGATGCGGTGATGTTCGACGACGTGCTGCGTCAGCTTATCGACCTGGAAGGCTTCTACTGGGTGCGTACCATCCGCAAGCAGGCGCCGAGCGTCTATGCGCCGGGCTCAACCTTCACCATCGGCAAGGGCAACGTGTTGCGCGAGGGAAGCGATATCACGCTAATTGCTAACGGCATTATGGTGGCGGAAGCGCTGGAGGCGGCGCGCCAGCTTGAACAGGAGGGGGTAAGCGCAGCGGTCATCGACATGTTTACCCTGAAGCCCATCGATCGGATGCTGGTGAAAAACTACGCCGAGAAAACCGGGCGTATTGTGACCTGCGAAAACCACAGCATTCACAACGGGCTGGGATCGGCGGTGGCGGAAGTGCTGGTGGAAACCTGTCCGGTGCCTATGCGTCGGGTAGGTGTGAAGGAACGTTATGGCCAGGTGGGCACGCAGGACTTCCTGCAAAAAGAGTATGGCCTGACGGCGCATGACATTGTGTCGGCGGCGCGGGAGCTGCTGTAATAAAAAAAGGCGACCGGTTAAGTGGTCGCCTTTCTTGCCGGATGGCGCTTCGCTTATCCGGCCTACAAAACCATAGGCCCGGTAAGCGCTAGCGCCACCGGGCTTTTTAACATTACTGCTGCTGCGAAGACTGGATCGCCGTCAGCGCGATGGTGTAGACGATATCGTCAACCAGCGCACCACGGGACAGGTCGTTCACAGGTTTGCGCATGCCTTGCAGCATTGGCCCGATGGAGATCAGGTCTGCTGAACGCTGTACCGCTTTATAGGTGGTGTTACCGGTGTTCAGATCCGGGAAGATGAACACGGTAGCGCGACCTGCAACCGGCGAGTTTGGCGCTTTAGATTTCGCCACGTCAGCCATGACGGCAGCATCGTACTGGAGCGGGCCGTCGATCATCAGATCGGGACGTTTTTCCTGCGCAATGCGGGTTGCTTCACGGACTTTCTCTACGTCGCTGCCTGCACCAGAGGTACCGGTGGAGTAGGAGAGCATCGCTACGCGCGGTTCAATACCGAAGGCAGTCGCGGAGTCAGCAGACTGGATAGCGATTTCTGCCAGCTGCTCTGCGGTTGGATCCGGGTTGATCGCGCAGTCGCCGTAAACGTAAACCTGTTCAGGCAGCAGCATGAAGAACACGGAGGAAACCAGAGAGCTGCCCGGTGCGGTTTTGATCAGCTGCAACGGTGGGCGGATGGTGTTCGCGGTGGTGTGAACCGCACCGGAAACCAGACCGTCAACTTCGTCCTGCTCCAGCATCAGCGTGCCCAGCACCACGTTGTCTTCCAGCTGCTCGCGCGCAACGGCTTCGGTCATGCCTTTGTTCTTACGCAGCTCAACCAGACGGGCAACATAGCTTTCGCGCACCACTTCTGGGTCAACGATTTCGATGCCAGCGCCCAGCTCAACGCCCTGAGACGCCGCAACGCGGTTGATCTCGTCCGGGTTACCCAGCAGCACACAGGTCGCGATACCGCGCTCAGCACAGATGGCCGCCGCTTTAACGGTACGTGGTTCGTCGCCTTCTGGCAGAACCACGCGTTTGCCCGCTTTACGCGCCAGCTCGGTCAGCTGGTAGCGGAAGGCTGGAGGAGACAGACGGCGGCTGCGCTCGGAGGTCGCGGTCAGGGATTCAATCCAGTCTGCGTCGATGTAGCCCGCAACGTATTCCTGAACCTTCTCGATACGCTCGTGGTCATCAACCGGCACTTCCAGGTTGAAGCTTTGCAGGCTCAGGGAGGTCTGCCAGGTGTTGGTGTTCACCATGAAGACCGGCAGGCCGGTCGCGAACGCACGTTCGCACAGCTTGCTGATACGCGCGTCCATTTCGTAGCCACCGGTCAGCAGAATTGCACCGATTTCCACGCCGTTCATCGCCGCCAGGCAGGCAGCAACCAGCACGTCCGGACGGTCTGCGGAGGTCACCAGCAGGGAACCTGCGCGGAAGTGCTCCAGCATGTGCGGAATGCTGCGCGCGCAGAAGGTCACGGACTTCACGCGGCGGGTGTTGATATCTCCTTCGTTGATCACGGTAGCGTTCAGGTGACGCGCCATATCGATTGCGCGGGTGGCAATCAGATCGAAGCTCCATGGCACCGCGCCCAGAACAGGCAGTGGGCTGGAATCTTGCAGCTTAGCCGGGTCAACCTTGATAACTTTCGCTTTGGATGAGTCGTCGAAGATTTCGGACAGGTCAGGACGCGTACGGCCCTGTTCATCAACCGGTGCGTTCAGTTTGTTAACGATCACGCCGGTGATGCTAGTATTTTTCGCACCGCCGAAGCTGCTGCGCGTCAGCTCGATACGCTCTTTCAGCTGCTCTGGGGTATCAGTACCCTGGGACATCACGAAAACGATCTCTGCGTTCAGGGTTTTCGCGATTTCAAAGTTCAGGGACTGGGCAAACTGGTGTTTACGGGTCGGGACCAGGCCTTCAACCAGCACCACTTCCGCGTCCTGCGCGTTAGCGTGGTAGTTGGCGATGATCTCTTCCATCAGCACGTCTTTCTGGTTGCTGGAGAGCAGAGACTCAACGTGGCTCATCTTCAGCGGTTCAGCCGCAGGAAGATTGGAATTCTTACGCACGATGGTGGTGGTCTGGTCTGGCGCATCGCCACCGGCACGAGGCTGGGCGATAGGCTTAAAGACGCTCAAACGAACGCCTTTGCGTTCCATAGCGCGGATCACGCCGAGGCTGACGCTGGTCAGGCCGACGCTGGTTCCGGTAGGGATCAGCATAATAGTACGGGACACGGTTTATCCTCTTTCGTTACCGCCGCGTTGGGCGGGCTACAAAACAGCACCGCCAGCATTGCTGGCGGTGTGGAATCAGGCAGTCAGGCGGCACGCGTCTTGCGCGATGACCAGCTCTTCGTTAGTTGGGATAACGATAGCCGGGCGGGTGCCTTCTTTGTTGATGAAGCCAGACTTGCCGAAACGGGCAGCCAGGTTACGCTCGTGATCGACTTCGAAGCCCAGTACGCCCAGTTTGCCCAGGGACAGCTCACGTACCATTGCCGCGTTCTCACCGATGCCGCCGGTGAAGATAACCGCATCCAGACGACCGTCCATCAGTGCGGTGTAAGAACCGATGTACTTCGCCAGACGGTGGCAGTAAACGTCCATTGCACGCTTAGCGTCTTCTTTGCTGTCGTAGTTGTCTTCAACGTAACGGCAGTCGCTGGTGACTTCGGTCAGACCCAGCAGGCCAGACTCTTTGGTCAGCATTTTGTTGATGTCGTCAACGCTCATGCCCAGGGTGTCGTGCAGGTGGAAGATGATCGCCGGGTCGATATCACCGGAACGGGTACCCATCACCAGACCTTCCAGCGGGGTCAGACCCATAGAGGTGTCAACACACTTGCCGTTGCGGATAGCAGAAACAGAACCACCGTTGCCAAGGTGGCAGGTGATGATGTTGACTTCTTCAACCGGCTTGTTCAGTACTTTTGCGGCTTCCTGAGTCACATAGAAGTGGCTGGTGCCGTGTGCGCCGTAGCGACGTACGCCGTGCTCTTTGTACAGGCTGTACGGCAGGGCATAGAGGTAAGACTCTTCCGGCATGGTCTGATGGAACGCGGTGTCAAACACGGCCACGTTTTTGTCTTTCAGATTCGGGAAGGATTTCAGTGCTTCAGCGATACCGATCAGGTGAGCCGGGTTATGCAGCGGTGCGAAAGACGCAGAGTCTTTGATGCCCTGGATCACAGAGTCGTCAATCACCACGGAACTGGTGTATTTTTCGCCGCCGTGGACGATACGGTGACCAATCGCAGTCAGCTGAGCAGACAGTTCTGGTTTTTGTGCCAGAATAGTGTTAACGATAAAGTTCAGCGCTTCACTGTGAGCGGCGCCTGCACCTAAAGCCGCTTCTTGTTTGCTGCCGTCCATCTTCCACTTGATACGTGCTTCAGGCAGATGGAAACATTCGGCCAAACCAGAGAGGTACTCGTCACCGTTGAGCGCATCGATGATGGCGAATTTCAGTGAAGAGCTACCGCAGTTCAGAACCAGTACTAACTTACTCGACATGGAAGTACCTATAATTGATACGTGGCTAAAAAAACGTCAATGAGCCTAAAAGCGTAACGCAAGCTGACCCAGACGTTTATGATTAACATCATGCCAAACGAACATTCTGGCAGGATGGAAGAAATACCTATGATTTTAAGCCATTTTGAACATTTTTCAGACAATGGCATAATATGCGATAATTTGACGAGTTAACGCTTCTCGTCTACGGCCCTATCAGGCTGGCACAGGATACCCGATACGGGGTAGCGATGACAAAATATTTTGAACGTTGTCATAGCCTGTTGTGGTTTTGCACGAAAATTTTAATTTTTATATGTGAAGTTGAGGTACAGCCATGTCGACACCCGAAATCCCGTCCGTAAATTTTTTTAGTCTGTTTCGTCGGGGACAGCATTACGCTAAGACGTGGCCGATGGAAAAGCGCCTGGCACCGATGTTTATTGAGAACCGTACCATCCGCGCCACGCGCTATGCGATCCGCTTTATGCCTCCTGTTGCCGTCTTTACCCTGTGCTGGCAGATAGCATTAGGTGGACAGCTTGGGCCTGCCGTCGCGACAGCGCTCTTTGCGTTAAGCCTGCCGATGCAGGGGCTGTGGTGGTTAGGTAAACGTTCCGTCACGCCACTTCCGCCTTCTATTTTACACTGGTTTTATGAAGTGCGTGGAAAACTGGAGGAGGCCGGTCAGGCGCTCGCCCCGGTTGAAGGCAAGCCGGACTATCAGGCGCTGGCGGACACGTTAAAGCGCGCGTTTAAACAGCTTGATAAAACATTCCTCGATGACTTGTGATTGATCATCGAAACGACGACCAAAAGAAGGCACAGTAACAGTCAGTTACCGTGTCTTTTTTTTACAGTGCAATGCGCTACAGGAGTCGAAAGATGGAAATGACCCATGCTCAACGTCTGATTTTGTCTAACCAGTACAAGATGATGACTATGCTTGATCCCGATAACGCTGCGCGCTACAGCCGCCTGCAAACCATTGTCGAACGTGGCTTTGGCTTGCAAATGCGCGAACTGGATCGCGAATTTGGCGAGCTGAAAGAAGAAACCTGCCGTATCGTTATCGACATCATGGAGATGTACCACGCGCTGCATGTGTCCTGGACCAACCTGAAAGATCGGCAGTCCATTGACGAGCGCCGCGTGACGTTCCTGGGCTTTGATGCCGCGACGGAAGCGCGCTATCTGAGCTATGTGCGCTTTATGGTGAATACTGAAGGGCGCTACACCCATTTTGATGCGGGTACGCACGGCTTCAACGCCCAAACCCCCATGTGGGATAAATATCAGCGTATGCTGAGCGCGTGGCACGCCTGTCCGCGTCAGTACCATTTAAGCAGCAACGAAATTCAACAAATCATTAATGCCTGACGGAGGTGCGTGTGCAGTGTAAAGGTTTTCTGTTTGATCTGGACGGTACGCTGGTGGATTCGCTGCCGGTGGTGGAACGCTCGTGGTGCCACTGGGCCGACCGGCACGGCATCGACCATCAGGACGTACTGAATTTTATCCATGGCAAACAGGCCATTACGTCATTGCGGCACTTCCTGGCGGGAGGTTCTGAGGAAGAAATCCAGGCGGAGTTCAGCTATCTGGAGCAGATAGAAGCCACCGACACCGACGGCATTACCGCGCTGCCCGGTGCGCGCGAACTGCTTGAGCACCTGAATGAAGCGCAGATCCCGTGGGCTATCGTCACCTCCGGCTCGATTCCCGTCGCGCATGCCCGTCATAAGGCGGCCGGTTTACCGACGCCGGACGTGTTCATTACCGCTGAGCGCGTGAAGCGCGGCAAGCCTGAACCGGATGCGTTTCTGCTCGGCGCTGAACTGCTGGGCCTTGCCCCTGCGGAGTGCGTGGTGGTGGAAGACGCGGCGGCAGGCGTTCTGGCCGGTCTGAACGCCGGGAGCCACGTCATTGCCGTTAACGTACCGGCGGGTTCCCCCCGGCTGGAGGAGGCGGATTTTGTGATTAACACCCTGACCGCCATCGACGTCTCGAAGACCTCTGACGGGATCGTAACCGTCTCGCTAAAAATGTAATCCCATGATTTAGCCCCGCATTACCGGGGCTTTTTTTATGGCAGAATGGCTTCTCCTCCACTGACAAGGACATGTTGTGAACGGTGAACTGATTTGGGTCCTGAGCCTGCTGTTAATCGCCATCATTCTGTTTGCCACGGGCAAGGTGCGCATGGATGCCGTCGCCCTGTTTGTGATTGTTGCGTTTGTTCTGAGCGGTACGCTTTCCCTGCCGGAAGCCTTTTCCGGGTTTAGCGACCCCAACGTCATTTTGATTGCCGCCCTGTTTATTATCGGCGACGGGCTGGTCCGCACCGGCGTGGCGACGATGATGGGAGCGTGGCTGGTTAAGGTGGCGGGCAGCAGCGAAACCAAAATGCTGATTTACCTGATGCTGACGGTTGCCGGGCTGGGCGCGTTTATGAGCTCAACGGGGGTCGTGGCCATCTTTATTCCGGTGGTGCTGAGCGTCTGCATGAGAATGCAGATCTCTCCGTCGAGGCTGATGATGCCGTTAAGCTTCGCCGGGCTCATCAGCGGCATGATGACGCTGGTCGCGACGCCCCCGAACCTCGTTGTGAACAGCGAGCTGATCCGTGAGGGGCTTGAAGGATTTAGCTTTTTCAGCGTCACGCCGATCGGCCTGGTGGTGCTGGTAATGGGCATTATCTATATGCTACTGACCCGTTTCGCGCTGAAAGGGGAGAAGCAGGACAAAGCCAAAGAGGGCTGGAAGCGGCGCTCTTTCCGCGATCTGATTAAAGAGTACCGTCTGACCGGGCGCGCCCGGCGTCTGGCCATCCGCCCGGGATCGCCGATGGTGGGGCAGCGGCTGGATGATCTTAAGCTACGCGAACGCTACGGCGCGAACGTCATCGGGGTTGAGCGCTGGCGTCGTTTTCGTCGGGTGATCGTTAACGTGAACGGGGTATCAGAGTTCCGCGCGCGTGACGTCCTGCTGATCGATATGTCCACGGCGGACGTGGATCTGCGAGAGTTCTGTAGCGAGCAGCTGCTGGAGCCGATGGTGCTGCGCGGCGAGTATTTCTCCGACCAGGCGCTGGATGTGGGGATGGCCGAGGTCTCCCTGATCCCCGAATCAGAATTATTGGGCAAAACCGTGCGCGAAATCGGCTTTCGTACCCGCTACGGGCTGAACGTGGTGGGCCTGAAGCGCGATGGCGTGGCCCTTGAAGGGGCGGTCGTGGACGAGCCGCTCCTGCTGGGGGATATTTTCCTCGTGGTCGGCAACTGGAAGCTGATTAGCCAGCTTGGGCAGAAAGGCCGCGACTTTGTGGTGCTGAATATGCCGATTGAAGAGAGCGATGCATCCCCGGCGCACAGCCAGGCGCCGCACGCGATTTTTTGTCTGGTGCTGATGGTCGCGCTAATGCTGACCGACGAGATCCCTAACCCGGTGGCGGCAATAATCGCCTGTCTGCTGATGGGCAAATTCCGCTGTATCGACGCCGAAAGCGCTTACAAGGCGATTCACTGGCCGAGCATTATTCTTATTGTCGGAATGATGCCGTTTGCCCTGGCGCTTCAGAAAACCGGCGGGGTAGACCTGATCGTTAAAGGCTTGATGGATGCGGGCGGGGGGTATGGCCCGTACCTGATGATGATTTGTCTGTTCGTCATGTGCGCCACCATTGGTTTGTTCATCTCCAATACCGCCACGGCGGTGCTGATGGCGCCCATTGCGCTGGCGATGGCGAAATCCATGGGCGTTTCGCCGTATCCGTTTGCGATGATGGTGGCGATGGCGGCGTCCGCAGCGTTTATGACGCCGGTCTCTTCTCCGGTCAATACCCTGGTGCTGGGGCCGGGGAACTATAAGTTCAGCGACTTCGTGAAGATTGGCGTGCCGTTCACCGTTCTGGTGATGTTGGTATGCGTGGTGCTGATTCCGGTGTTATTCCCGTTCTGAGAACATCGCCGGGTGGCGGCTACGCCTTACCCGGCCGTAGGTCCTGCAAGCGCAGCACCGCTGGGCGAAAAACTACAGCGGCGAATCCTGACTGATCTCATCCAGCGACAGATGGAAGCTTGGCACAAACACGCGCATAAAGTAGTCCATCTCCTCACTGCGGCGGGATGCCAGCGTTTTCTCCAGGCGCGATTTCGCCAGCAGGAATTCGTTATTCCCGGCGGACAGCTCTTCCAGACATTTCAGGTAGGCGCACAGCGCATCGGCCTGCTTGACCAGGGATTTTTCCTCATCCGTGTACTGATGCTCGTCGATCAGCGGCTCGAAGATATCGCGCAGCTCTTCGGGCACCATGTCGATCAGCTTCTGCTGGGCAATCTTCTCGATGGCCTTATATTCCTGCGCAATCTGCGAATTGAAGTATTTTACCGGCGTGGGCAGATCCCCGGTCAGCACTTCCGAGGCGTCATGGTACATCGCCAGCAGGGCGATACGCTCGGCATTCACCTGTCCGTTGAATTTGCGGTTTTTAATCGCGGCCAGCGCGTGCGCGACCATGGCAACCTGCAAACTGTGCTCTGACACGTTTTCAGTGCGTACGTTGCGCATAAGCGGCCAGCGGTTGATGAGTTTCAGGCGGGAGAGGTGGGCAAAAAAATGACTCTGACTCATAGGTTACCTTATGTCTTCACTGCGACAGACTTCATTGTGCGGGGAGGGGAGGGAAGATGCAAATTTGCGGATGGTGCAGGCCGGGCAGGCGCAGCGCCACCCGGCAGAAAGGCCAGTTACTGATGATACCCGGAGAGGAAGCGCCCGAAGCGGCTGATGGCCATCTCAAGATCGTCTTCGCGCGGCAGGGTCACGATACGCACATGATCCGGCCACGGCCAGTTAAACGCCGTACCCTGAACCAGCAGCACTTTTTCCTGCAACAGGAAGTCGAGCACCATTTTCTGGTCGTCGTGAATATTAAAGCGCTTCGCGTCGATTTTCGGGAACATATACAGCGCGCCGTTAGGCTTTACGCAGGAAACACCCGGGATGTCGTTAATCAATTCCCATGCGCGGTTGCGCTGTTCATACAGACGGCCGCCCGGGACGATGAACTCGCTGATGCTTTGATAGCCACCGAGCGCCGTCTGGATCGCATGCTGTGCCGGTACGTTGGCGCACAGACGCATGGATGCCAGCATCTCCAGCCCTTCAATGTAGCCTTTCGCATGTTTTTTCGGACCGTTCAGCACCATCCAGCCCTGACGGAAACCGGCCACGCGGTAGGTTTTAGACAGGCCGTTAAAGGTGACGGTCAGCAGGTCGGGCGCCAGCGCGGCGATAGAGTGGTGCTGCGCCGCGTCGTACAGGATCTTGTCGTAAATCTCGTCGGCAAAGATGATCAGGTTATGCTGGCGGGCGATCTCGACGATCTCCATCAGCAACGCTTTTGAATAGACCGCGCCCGTCGGGTTATTCGGGTTGATGATCACAATACCCCGGGTGCGTGGCGTGATTTTGGCGCGAATATCATCCAGATCCGGGAACCAGTCCGACGACTCATCGCACAGGTAGTGCACCGCTTTACCGCTGGACAGAGAGACCGCAGCCGTCCACAGCGGATAATCTGGCGCGGGAACCAGCATCTCATCACCGCTGTTCAGCAGCGCCTGCATCGCCTGAACGATCAGTTCCGAGACGCCGTTGCCAATGTAAATATCTTCAACGGTGACGTCGCGCATTCCGCGAGCCTGATAGTGCTGCATAATGGCTTTGCGGGCGGAGTAAAGGCCTTTTGAATCGCAATAACCTTGTGCCGTTGGCAGGTTACGGATCACATCCACCAGGATCTCATCCGGCGCTTCAAAACCAAATGGCGCGGGGTTGCCGATGTTGAGTTTCAGAACCTTATTGCCTTCCTCTTCAAGGCGTTTTGCCTCTTTGAGTACCGGGCCACGGATGTCGTAACAGACGTTGTCGAGCTTGCTGGATTTTTCGATAGGGGACATGAACCTTTAACCTTTTCGCTATTATTGCAACTTCCTGCCGTGGAAGCAGCACGGAACAATGTACTCCCACCGCGCCTCGTTTTGAAGGGCGTACAGAAGAAGATTTTGTCCAGTCGGGCAGCGCCGCTGTGATCGCTTAATCTAATGACGGAGTGATTTTGTGCCTGAAATCACCGTGATTACGCTTATTGTTGGGTTTTTTATGCTGAAAATATCATATAAGTATTAATATTATTCTGGGTTAAATAAAAAGACGATCCGGGCTGAGGCAGTAGTCCCTCTGAGTGACCATTCGTAAAACCTGAATGCTCAGATACAGATTGCCATATTAGCAAAGCCAGGTTAAAAGTTACTCATGTGAAATTAATGTTAAGGGTTATTAATGATTGGCCTGAATCTAAATTAAACTTTATTTATTATTAACGACGAAAATGCAACTTTCGTTAATTTTAATAAAAAGAGTGTAGTTGCTTATCATTGGCGTTAAATCCGTATTAGTGCAATAAGACTTATAAATATAGTGGATTTGGGTTAAGATGTGTTTCGGGAATGCAGCAGAGCGATAGGCCTGTTACGTATATCGGATTCTGCTTTCCTGTATTAATCGATTGTTATTGTTAAAGTTATCTCTGGCCGATTGGGTAAGTCACATCTTGCGACGTTGACAACGCTGCGATATAGATGGCAGAAAACATGTCTTACTCTTTATGGAATTTACATCTACCTGCACACAACGAAATAACCTGAACGCAAGAGAATAAAAATAACGTCATGAAACGTGATTTCTGACTGTTGATATACCACAGTACAATAACTATCTGTCAGGCAGTCTGCCGGGCCGGGATGCGAGGGAAACACTTCAGAAGGAATTGCTTAACCGTTACACACAGCTTCAACCCGGGCAGCTCCGCACGAGCAACCTGAAAGTGAAAAGATATGATAAATGCAAATCGTCCGATAATGAATCTCGACCTCGATCTGCTGAGAACGTTTGTTGCGGTCGCCGATCTCAACACTTTTGCAGCAGCTGCTGCCGCAGTATGCCGTACCCAGTCCGCCGTAAGTCAGCAAATGCAGCGACTGGAACAACTGGTTGGTAAAGAGCTTTTTGCGCGCCATGGACGTAATAAGCTTTTAACAGAACATGGTATTCAGCTTCTGGGTTATGCCAGGAAGATACTGCGCTTTAATGATGAAGCCTGTATGTCATTAATGTTTAGCAACCTTCAGGGAGTGTTAACATTAGGGGCGTCAGATGAATCAGCAGATACCATTTTACCTTTCCTTCTCAATCGAATTAGCTCGGTTTATCCGAAGCTTGCCCTGGACGTTAGCGTTAAACGCAATGCCTTCATGGTTGAGATGCTGAAAGAGAACGAGGTTGACCTGGTGGTCACCACGCATCGACCCGGCCAGTTTGACTGCCTGACGCTGCGTACTTCTCCTACGCACTGGTACTGTGCCGCGGAGTACGTATTGCAACAAGGTGAGCCAATACCCCTGGTTCTGCTGGACGATCCCAGTCCGTTCCGCGATATGGTGCTGGCTGCGCTCAACGAGGCCAGTATCCCCTGGCGTCTGGCGTACGTGGCGTCCACGTTGCCCGCAGTGCGAGCGGCGGTGAAGGCCGGGCTTGGCGTAACGGCCCGTCCGGTTGAGATGATGAGCCCCGACCTGCGCGTGCTGGGCAAATCAGAGGGGCTTCCCTCGCTGCCGGATACGGAGTACATGCTGTGCCATAACGCCGGCAGCAACAACGAGCTGGCAAAGGTGGTATTCGAAGCAATGCAAAACTACCACAATCCATGGCAGTACGCGCATGCTACTCCTGAAGGAGGGGATGACTCGCTGATCGTGGAAGGGGATTTTGAGTGATCGTTTCCTCAAAATTCTCGTAACAAAATGTAAGTGTAAAAAAGAGCCACTCGCATGATTTTTTCATGCGAGTGGTTTTTTTTGCTATTCATAACCGCAGGAGGCGTGTGGATAAGTGAAATAGCGCTTAATTATCAATAAGACAAATGCTTTTGATTAATATGTGAACAATAGCTGTTCTATCTTCCCTCATACCCTGCCGATGTTAAAAAAACAGGAAATATGTTGCTGTTTTTTTGATTGAATTAACAAAAGCGTGTCTCAGATCAAGAAAATACTCCTATTTAGGGGGAGGAATCGTTGGCAAATCCTGTCAAAATAGGAGGGTTATTTTTTTTACTTCCAAAACGGACACGATTCAACAAGATGCATTTGACGTAAAGTCACCTGGCCACCAGGGTTAAAGGGCACCAAATGTTAATGAGAATCGCTCGATGTAATTTAATGTGAAGAAACCTTTGTTAAAGTTGACAAAAGGTTATAGATAGGAGTAAAAAACCCCATCATTTTGCTGTCTATGTCTCATTTCTGACAGTTAGTGTAAGGTTATTTTGTTCCTCCCCATGAATCGATGTGATGCCCATCTGCCAGCAAGAGCAGTGTCGTCGGTATCACTTTTGATGAGTAAGCAATGAGTATGTCAACATCCACAGAAGTCATCGCTCATCACTGGGCATTCGCAATCTTTCTTATTGTAGCCATTGGCCTGTGCTGCCTGATGTTAGTCGGCGGCTGGTTCCTGGGCGGTCGCGCCCGCGCAAGGCACAAAAACACACCTTTCGAATCAGGTATTGATTCCGTAGGTACCGCTCGCTTACGCCTGTCTGCCAAGTTCTACCTGGTAGCCATGTTCTTCGTCATTTTTGACGTGGAAGCGCTTTACCTTTTCGCGTGGTCTACTTCCATTCGCGAAAGTGGTTGGGTGGGCTTTGTCGAGGCCGCAATTTTCATTTTAGTGTTACTGGCCGGTCTGGTTTATCTGGTGCGTATTGGCGCGCTGGACTGGACACCTGTGCGTTCACGCCGTGAACACATCAACCCGGAAAACAGTATCTCTAATCGTCAGCAGTAACAGCGAGGCAATAAGATGGATTATACGCTCACCCGCATAGATCCTAACGGTGAGAATGACCGTTACCCCCTGCAAAAACAGGAGATCGTAACTGACCCCCTGGAGCAAGAAGTCAACAAAAGCGTGTACATGGGCAAGCTCGAGCATGCTATGCACGATATGGTCAACTGGGGTCGTAAGAACTCCATCTGGCCCTACAACTTTGGCCTTTCTTGCTGCTACGTTGAAATGGTGACGTCATTCACTGCGGTGCATGACGTTGCGCGTTTTGGGGCCGAGGTACTGCGTGCTTCTCCACGTCAGGCTGACCTGATGGTGGTGGCCGGGACCTGCTTTACCAAAATGGCACCGGTTATTCAGCGTCTTTATGACCAGATGCTGGAGCCAAAATGGGTTATCTCCATGGGTGCATGTGCAAACTCCGGCGGTATGTACGACATTTATTCCGTTGTGCAGGGCGTTGATAAGTTCATTCCGGTGGACGTTTACATCCCGGGCTGCCCGCCGCGTCCAGAGGCCTACATGCAGGCGCTGATGCTGCTCCAGGAGTCAATCGGTAAAGAACGCCGCCCACTTTCATGGGTTGTTGGCGATCAGGGTGTCTATCGCGCGAACATGCAGTCCGAGCGCGAGCGTAAACGTGGTGAACGTATTGCCGTCACCAACCTGCGTACGCCTGACGAAATTTAATTTGCGCCTGTGGGCCTGGAGAACACCTTCGCATATCACTACTCAAATAGCGCGAAGCCAGGCTTAACAGTCACCACGGACCATTTGCAATGGTGAACAATATGACCGACTTAACCGCGCAAGAAGCTGCCTGGCAGACCCGGGATCATCTCGATGACCCCGTCATTGGCGAACTGCGCAACCGTTTTGGGCCGGATGCCTTTACTGTTCAGGCCACCCGCACCGGGGTACCCGTTGTTTGGGTGAAGCGTGAGCAATTACTGGAAGTTGTCGATTTCCTCAAGAAATTGCCAAAACCTTACGTCATGCTGTTTGACTTACACGGCATGGACGAACGTCTGAGAACGCACCGCCAGGGCCTCCCTGCTGCGGATTTTTCCGTTTTCTACCACCTGATATCAATAGACCGCAACACGGATATCATGCTCAAGGTGGCATTGTCTGAAAACGACATGCATCTGCCGACGATCACCAAACTTTTCCCTAACGCTAACTGGTACGAGCGTGAAACCTGGGAAATGTTCGGCATGACCTTCGACGGCCACCCGCACCTGACGCGCATCATGATGCCGCAGACCTGGACCGGCCACCCGCTGCGTAAAGACTATCCGGCACGTGCCACCGAATTCGACCCGTTTGAGCTGACCAAAGCCAAGCAGGATCTGGAGATGGAAGCGCTGACCTTCAAGCCGGAAGACTGGGGCATGAAGCGCGGTACCGAAAACGAGGACTTCATGTTCCTCAACCTCGGTCCGAACCACCCGTCTGCGCACGGTGCGTTCCGTATTATTCTTCAGCTTGACGGCGAAGAGATTGTCGACTGCGTCCCTGACATCGGCTACCACCACCGTGGTGCTGAGAAGATGGGCGAGCGTCAGTCCTGGCACAGCTACATTCCGTATACCGACCGTATCGAATACCTCGGCGGCTGCGTAAACGAAATGCCATACGTGCTGGCCGTTGAGAAACTGGCAGGCATTACCGTACCGGATCGCGTTAACGTGATTCGCGTGATGCTGTCTGAACTGTTCCGTATTAACAGCCACCTGCTGTACATCTCCACGTTCATTCAGGACGTCGGCGCGATGACGCCGGTCTTCTTCGCCTTTACCGATCGTCAGAAAATCTACGATCTGGTTGAAGCGATTACCGGCTTCCGTATGCACCCGGCCTGGTTCCGTATCGGCGGTGTGGCGCACGATCTGCCGCGCGGCTGGGACCGCCTGCTGCGTGAATTCCTCGACTGGATGCCGAAACGTCTGGCGTCTTACGAGAAAGCCGCGCTGCGTAACTCCATCCTGAAGGGCCGTTCCCAGGGCGTTGCGGCCTACGGCGCGAAAGAAGCGCTGGAGTGGGGGACCACAGGTGCAGGCCTGCGCGCGACCGGTATTGACTTCGACGTGCGTAAAGCCCGTCCTTACTCTGGCTACGAGAACTTCGACTTTGAAGTCCCGGTGGGCGGCGGCGTTTCCGACTGCTACACCCGCGTGATGCTGAAAGTGGAAGAGCTGCGCCAGAGCCTGCGCATTCTTGAGCAGTGCCTCAACAACATGCCGGAAGGCCCGTTCAAGGCGGATCACCCGCTGACGACGCCGCCACCGAAAGAGCGCACGCTGCAACATATCGAAACCCTGATCACCCACTTCCTGCAAGTTTCCTGGGGCCCGGTCATGCCGGCACAAGAATCCTTCCAGATGATTGAAGCGACCAAGGGTATCAACAGCTACTACCTCACCAGTGACGGCAGCACCATGAGCTACCGTACCCGCGTGCGTACGCCAAGCTTCGCGCACTTGCAGCAGATCCCGGCCGCCATTCGCGGCAGTCTGGTCTCCGACCTGATTGTGTATCTGGGTAGTATCGATTTTGTTATGTCAGATGTGGACCGCTAATTATGCACGAGAATCAACAACCACAAACCGAGGCTTTTGAGCTGAGTGAAGCAGAGCGTGCCGCCATTGAGCACGAGATGCACCACTACGAAGACCCGCGTGCGGCGTCCATTGAAGCGCTGAAAATCGTACAGAAACAGCGTGGTTGGGTGCCGGATGGGGCGATCTACGAGATCGCAAAAGTGCTGGGCATTCCGGCAAGTGACGTAGAGGGCGTAGCCACGTTCTACAGCCAGATCTTCCGTCAGCCGGTAGGCCGCCATGTGATCCGCTACTGTGACAGCGTCGTCTGCCACATTACCGGCTATCAGGGCATTCAGGCTGCGATTGAGAAAAAGCTCAATATCAAGCCGGGCCAGACCACGTTCGATGGACGCTTTACTCTGCTGCCAACCTGCTGCCTGGGTAACTGCGACAAGGGGCCGACCATGATGATTGATGAGGACACTCACAGCCATCTGACGCCGGAAGCGATTCCTGACCTGCTGGAGCAGTACAAATGAAAACTGTAATTCGTACTGCTGAGACGCATCCGCTGACCTGGCGTCTGCGCGATGATAAACAGCCGGTATGGCTCGATGAATATCAGAGCAAAAACGGCTACGCCGGCGCGCGTAAGGCCCTTGGCGGCATGGCGCCGGATGAGATCGTAAACGCAGTAAAAGACGCTGGCCTGAAAGGGCGCGGCGGTGCGGGCTTCTCCACCGGTCTGAAGTGGAGCCTGATGCCAAAAGATGAATCCATGAACATCCGTTATCTGCTGTGTAACGCCGATGAAATGGAGCCGGGCACCTATAAAGACCGTCTGCTGATGGAGCAACTGCCGCACCTGCTGGTGGAAGGCATGTTGATTTCCGCGTTCGCGCTGAAAGCGTACCGTGGCTACATCTTCCTGCGCGGTGAGTATATCGAAGCGGCTGAAAACCTGCGTCGCGCCATTGCCGAAGCCACCGAAGCCGGCCTTCTGGGTAAAAACATCCTGGGCACCGGGTTTGACTTCGAACTGTTCGTGCACACCGGTGCCGGGCGTTATATCTGCGGGGAAGAAACCGCGCTGATTAACTCCCTGGAAGGTCGCCGTGCGAACCCGCGTTCCAAGCCACCGTTCCCGGCAAGCTCCGGCGTATGGGGTAAACCGACCTGCGTCAACAACGTCGAAACCCTGTGTAACGTCCCGGCTATCCTCGCGAACGGCGTGGAGTGGTATCAGGGCATCTCCTCAAGCAAAGATGCGGGTACCAAGCTGATGGGCTTCTCCGGGCGCGTGAAGAACCCTGGCGTCTGGGAACTGCCGTTTGGCACCACCGCACGCGAAATTCTTGAAGACTACGCAGGCGGCATGCGCGATGGCCTGAAATTCAAAGCCTGGCAGCCGGGCGGGGCGGGGACGGACTTCCTGACCGAAGCCCACCTTGATCTGCCAATGGAGTTCGAAAGCATTGGCAAAGCGGGCAGCCGTCTGGGTACGGCGCTGGCGATGGCCGTCGACCACGAGATCGGCATGGTATCGCTGGTGCGTAACCTTGAAGAGTTCTTCGCCCGTGAGTCCTGCGGCTGGTGTACACCGTGCCGTGACGGTCTGCCGTGGAGCGTGAAGATCCTGCGTGCTATCGAGCGTGGCGAAGGTCAGCCGGGCGATATCGAGACACTTGAGCAACTGTGTCGATTCCTGGGGCCAGGTAAAACCTTCTGCGCCCACGCACCGGGTGCCGTCGAGCCACTGCAAAGCGCGATTAAATATTTCCGCGACGAATTCGAAGCAGGCATCAAGCAGCCGTTCAGCAATACCCATTCGATCAATGGTATTCAGCCGAACCTGCTGAAAGCGCGCTGGTAACGACAAGAATTTTGATTAACGCTCGGTTTCGACTGAGCCAACTGGAAGCATGCTAATGGCTACGATTCATGTAGACGGCAAAGAATACGAAGTCAACGGGGCGGACAACCTGCTGGAAGCTTGTCTGTCGCTTGGCCTCGATATTCCGTACTTTTGCTGGCATCCGGCGCTGGGCAGCGTCGGTGCTTGCCGCCAGTGTGCGGTGAAGCAATATCAAAACGCGGAAGACACGCGTGGTCGCCTGGTGATGTCCTGTATGACGCCAGCCGCCGAAGGCACCTTTATTTCGATTGATGACGAAGAAGCCAAACAGTTCCGTGAAAGCGTGGTGGAGTGGCTGATGACCAACCACCCGCACGACTGTCCGGTTTGTGAAGAGGGCGGTAACTGCCACCTTCAGGATATGACCGTCATGACCGGTCACAGCTTCCGTCGCTATCGCTTTACCAAGCGTACCCACCGTAACCAGGATTTGGGGCCGTTCATCTCGCACGAAATGAACCGCTGCATCGCCTGCTACCGCTGCGTGCGTTACTACAAAGACTACGCAGACGGTCAGGATCTGGGCGTGTATGGCGCGCACGACAACGTCTACTTCGGTCGTCCGGAAGACGGTACGCTCGAGAGCGAATTCTCCGGTAACCTGGTAGAAATCTGTCCGACCGGCGTATTCACGGATAAAACCCACTCCGAGCGCTACAACCGTAAATGGGACATGCAGTTTGCGCCAAGCATCTGCCAGCAGTGTTCCCTCGGCTGTAACACCAGCCCGGGCGAGCGTTACGGCGAACTGCGTCGTATCGAAAACCGTTACAACGGTACCGTTAACCACTACTTCCTCTGCGACCGCGGTCGTTTCGGCTATGGCTACGTGAACCTGAAAGACCGTCCGCGTCAGCCGGTTCAGCGCCGTGGCGACGACGTCATCACCCTCAACGCCGAGCAGGCGATGCAGGGCGCGGCAGATATTCTGCGCCAGTCGAAGAAAGTGATCGGCATCGGCTCCCCGCGCGCCAGCATCGAAAGCAACTTTGCGCTGCGCGAGCTGGTGGGTGCGGAAAACTTCTATACCGGGATCGCTCAGGGCGAGCAGGAACGTCTCCAGCTGGTGCTGAAGGTGCTGCGTGAAGGCGGCGTTCATACGCCTGCGCTTCGCGAAATCGAATCCTATGATGCGGTTCTGGTGCTGGGTGAAGACCTGACGCAGACCGGCGCCCGCGCGGCTCTGGCGGTTCGTCAGGCGGTGAAGGGTAAAGCACGTGAAATGGCAGCGGCGCAGAAAGTGGCTGACTGGCAGATTGCGGCGATCCTCAACATCGGCCAGCGCGCGAAACATCCTCTGTTTGTAACTAACGTTGACAACACCCGTCTGGACGATATCGCCGCGTGGACCTACTGCGCGCCGGTTGAAGACCAGGCGCGACTGGGCTTTGCCATTGCCCACGCGCTGGACAGCAACTCTCCGGCCGTTGAACTGGATCGCGACCTGCAAAACAAGGTCGACGTGATTGTTCAGGCCCTCGCAGGTGCGAAAAAACCGCTGATCATCTCCGGTACCAACGCCGGAAGCGCTGAAATCATTCAGGCCGCCGCGAACGTTGCCAAAGCCCTGAAAGGCCGCGGCGCTGACGTCGGTGTGACCATGATTGCCCGTGCGGTAAACAGCATCGGTCTGGGCATGATTGGCGGCGGCTCGCTGGAAGAAGCGTTAAGCGAACTGGAATCCGGTGCCGCTGACGCCGTTGTGGTGCTGGAAAATGACCTGCATCGCCACGCGTCTGCCGCACGCGTTGACGCAGCGCTCTCCAAAGCGCCGCTGGTGATGGTCATTGACCATCAGCGCACCGCGATCATGGACAAAGCGCACCTGGTACTCTCTGCGGCAAGCTTTGCAGAAAGTGACGGTACGGTTATCAATAACGAAGGCCGCGCACAGCGTTTCTTCCAGGTTTATGACCCGGCGTACTACGACAGCAACACCGTAATGCTGGAAAGCTGGCGCTGGCTGCACTCCCTGCACAGCACCGTGCAGAGCCGTGAAATGGACTGGACGCAGCTCGACCACGTTATCGACGCGGTTGTTGAGAAACTGCCTCAGCTGGCGGGTATTAAAGACGCCGCGCCTGACGCAAGCTTCCGCATTCGCGGTCAGAAACTGGCGCGTGAACCGCACCGCTACAGCGGTCGTACCGCGATGCGTGCCAACATCAGCGTGCACGAACCGCGCCAGCCGCAGGATAAAGACACCATGTTTGCCTTCTCGATGGAAGGGAACAACCAGCCGTCTGCGCCGCGTTCGCAAATCCCGTTTGCATGGGCACCGGGCTGGAACTCGCCGCAGGCATGGAACAAGTTCCAGGCTGAAGTGGGCGGTCACCTGCGCCACGGCGATCCGGGCGTACGTCTGATTGAAGCCTCCGAAACCGGTCTGGACTTCTTCACTACCGTTCCGGCGAGCTTCCAGGCTCAGGAAGGTCAGTGGCGTATTGCGCCGTACTACCACCTGTTCGGTAGCGATGAAATGTCTCAGCGTTCTCCGGTATTCCAGCAGCGTATGCCGCAGCCGTACATCAAGCTCAACCCAGCGGATGCCGCGAAGCTTGGCGTGAACGCGGGTGCGAACATTGCCTTTAGCTACGACGGCCAGACCATCAGCCTGCCGCTGATTATTTCTGAACGTCTGTCAGCAGGGCAGGTGGGTCTGCCGATGGGGATGCCTGGCATCGCGCCGGTTCTGGCGGGTGCGCATCTTGATAACCTTCAGGAGGCAAAAGCATGAGTTGGTTAACGCCGGATCTTATCGATATCCTGCTGAGCATTCTGAAAGCGGTTGTGATTCTGCTGGTGGTCGTCACCTGCGGCGCGTTCATGAGCTTTGGTGAACGTCGTCTTCTCGGTCTGTTCCAGAACCGTTACGGACCGAACCGCGTGGGCTGGGGTGGTTCACTCCAGCTGGTGGCGGACATGATCAAGATGTTCTTCAAAGAGGACTGGGTTCCGCGCTTCTCGGACCGCGTGATCTTTACGCTGGCACCGATGATCGCCTTCACCTCGCTGCTGCTGGCGTTTGCTATTGTTCCCGTCAGCCCGACCTGGGTTGTCGCTGACCTGAACATCGGCATTCTGTTCTTCCTGATGATGGCAGGCCTCGCGGTCTACGCGGTGCTGTTTGCAGGCTGGTCCAGTAACAACAAATACTCGCTGCTGGGCGCGATGCGTGCTTCCGCGCAGACGCTGAGCTACGAAGTGTTCCTGGGGCTCTCCCTGATGGGCGTGGTGGCGCAGGCCGGTTCATTCAACATGACCGACATCGTCAACAACCAGGCCGACATCTGGAACGTTATCCCGCAGTTCTTTGGTTTTGTGACCTTTGCTATCGCGGGTGTGGCGGTGTGTCACCGTCACCCGTTTGACCAGCCAGAAGCCGAACAGGAACTGGCCGACGGTTACCACATCGAATATTCCGGCATGAAGTTCGGTCTGTTCTTCGTGGGCGAGTACATCGGTATCGTCACCATTTCCGCGTTGATGGTAACGCTGTTCTTTGGTGGCTGGCATGGCCCGTTCTTACCGCCGTTCATCTGGTTCGCGCTGAAAACCGCGTTCTTCATGATGATGTTCATTTTGATTCGTGCGTCCTTACCGCGTCCGCGTTATGACCAGGTAATGTCCTTCGGCTGGAAAGTGTGCCTGCCGCTGACGCTCGTCAACTTGTTGGTAACGGCGGCTGTCATTCTCTGGCAGCAGCCATAAGGGGCTTTGAGATCATGACCTTAAAAGAATTATTGGTAGGTTTCGGCACCCAGGTACGCAGTATCTGGATGATCGGCCTGCACGCGTTTGCTAAACGCGAAACCCGGATGTACCCGGAAGAGCCGGTATATCTGCCGCCGCGCTACCGTGGCCGTATCGTGCTGACGCGCGACCCGGACGGTGCCGAGCGCTGCGTTGCCTGTAACCTGTGTGCGGTAGCGTGTCCGGTGGGCTGTATCTCTCTGCAAAAAGCGGAGACGGTTGACGGCCGCTGGTATCCGGAATTCTTCCGCATCAACTTCTCACGCTGCATTTTCTGCGGTCTGTGTGAAGAAGCGTGCCCAACCACGGCGATTCAGCTGACTCCGGACTTCGAGCTGGGTGAGTACAAGCGTCAGGATCTGGTGTACGAGAAAGAGGATCTGCTGATTTCCGGTCCGGGCAAATACCCGGAATATAACTTCTACCGGATGGCGGGTATGGCAATCGACGGCAAAGATAAAGGCGAAGCAGAGAACGAAGCTAAGCCTATCGACGTCAAGAGCCTGTTACCGTAAGGAGAGGGCAATGGAATTCGCTTTTTATATCTGTGGCCTTATCGCCATCCTGGCTACGCTGCGAGTGATCACGCACACCAATCCGGTGCATGCGCTGCTGTACTTGATCATTTCGCTGCTGGCCATTTCCGGGGTGTTCTTTGCGCTGGGCGCGCACTTCGCCGGTGCGCTGGAAATCATCGTCTACGCCGGGGCCATCATGGTGCTGTTCGTGTTCGTAGTGATGATGCTGAACCTGGGCGGCTCTGAAATTGAGCAGGAACGTCAGTGGTTGAAACCGCAGGTGTGGATCGGCCCGGCAATTTTGTCGGCCATTATGCTGGCGGTCATTGTTTACGCCATTCTGGGCGTCAACGACCAGGGGATCGACGGAACGCCAATCAGCGCGAAAGCCGTGGGTATCACCCTGTTTGGTCCGTACGTTCTGGCGGTTGAGCTGGCCTCAATGCTGCTGCTGGCGGGTCTGGTTGTGGCCTTCCACGTTGGCCGCGAAGAGCGTGCTGGCGAGGTGCTGAGCAACCGCACTGACGACCGCGCGAAAAGAAAAACGGAGGAACGCGCATGATCCCCTTAACACATGGACTGATCCTCGCTGCGATTTTATTCGTTCTGGGCTTAACCGGTCTGGTTATCCGCCGCAATCTGCTGTTTATGCTGATCGGTCTGGAAATCATGATCAACGCTTCCGCGCTGGCCTTCGTGGTCGCCGGCAGCTACTGGGGCCAGACCGATGGTCAGGTGATGTACATTCTCGCCATCAGCCTCGCGGCTGCTGAAGCGAGTATTGGCCTGGCGCTGTTGCTACAGCTCCATCGTCGCCGCCAGAACCTGAACATCGATTCAGTAAGTGAGTTGCGTGGATGAACATGCTTGCCTTAACCATTATTTTTCCGCTGATTGGCTTCGTGCTGCTGGCATTTTCTCGCGGCCGCTGGTCTGAGAATCTGTCCGCGACCGTGGGCATTGGCGCTATCGGCCTGTCGGCGCTGGTCACAGCGTATGCGGGTATCGACTTCTTTAACAACGGGCGTCAGGCCTACAGCGTACCGCTGTGGAACTGGATGTCGGTCGGTAACTTCAACATCGGTTTTAACCTGGTGCTGGATGGTCTGTCTCTGACCATGCTCTCTGTGGTCACCGGCGTGGGCTTCCTGATCCACATGTTCGCCTCCTGGTATATGCGCGGTGAAGAGGGATATTCCCGCTTCTTCGCCTACACCAACCTGTTTATCGCCAGCATGGTCGTTCTGGTGCTGGCCGATAACCTGCTGCTGATGTATCTGGGCTGGGAAGGCGTGGGCCTGTGCTCTTACCTGCTGATCGGTTTCTACTACACCGATCCGAAGAATGGCGCAGCGGCCATGAAAGCGTTCGTCGTGACCCGCGTGGGTGACGTGTTCCTCGCTTTCGCGCTGTTCATTCTCTACAACGAACTGGGCACGCTGAACTTCCGCGAAATGGTGGAACTGGCGCCGGCGCACTTCGAAGCAGGCAACAACATGCTGTGGTGGGCAACGCTGATGCTGCTTGGCGGCGCCGTGGGTAAATCCGCGCAGCTGCCGTTGCAGACATGGCTGGCCGACGCGATGGCGGGTCCAACCCCTGTCTCCGCGCTGATCCACGCCGCGACCATGGTTACCGCCGGTGTCTACCTGATTGCGCGTACCCATGGCCTGTTCCTGATGACCCCGGAAATTCTGCATCTGGTGGGTATCGTCGGTGCGGTTACACTGGTGCTGGCAGGCTTTGCCGCACTGGTGCAGACCGACATCAAGCGCGTTCTCGCCTACTCCACCATGAGCCAGATTGGTTACATGTTCCTGGCGCTGGGCGTTCAGGCGTGGGACGCAGCCATTTTCCACCTGATGACGCACGCGTTCTTTAAAGCGCTGCTGTTCCTCTCATCCGGTTCGGTGATCCTGGCCTGCCACCACGAGCAGAACATCTTCAAAATGGGCGGACTGCGTAAGTCCATCCCGCTGGTCTATGTCTGCTTCCTGGTGGGCGGCGCGGCGCTGGCGGCACTGCCGCTGGTTACCGCGGGCTTCTTCAGTAAGGACGAAATCCTTGCGGGGGCCATGGCGAATGGTCATATCAATCTGATGGTTGCGGGTCTGGTCGGTGCGTTCATGACCTCCCTGTATACCTTCCGTATGATTTTCATCGTATTCCACGGTAAAGAACAAATTCACGCTCACGCAGGGAAGGGGATCACCCATCACCTGCCGCTGATTGTGCTGCTGGTCCTCTCCACCTTCGTTGGCGCGATGATTGTGCCACCGTTGCAGGGCGTACTGCCGGCGACAACCGAGCTTGATCACGGTCGCGTTCTGACGCTTGAAATTACCTCTGGCGTGGTCGCAATTGCGGGCATTCTGATTGCCGCATGGCTGTGGCTGGGCAAACGCACGCTGGTGACCGCCGTTGCCAACAGCGCGCCGGGCCGTCTGCTGGGTACCTGGTGGTACAACGCGTGGGGCTTCGACTGGCTGTACGACATGATCTTCGTGAAGCCGTTCCTGGGCATTGCGTGGCTGCTGAAGCGCGATCCACTGAACAGCCTGATGAATATCCCGGCGATCCTCTCTCGCTTTGCAGGTAAAGGCCTGCTGTTCAGCGAGAACGGTTATCTGCGCTGGTATGTGGCGTCCATGAGCATCGGTGCGGTTGTTGTACTGGCGCTGCTGATGGTGTTGCGTTGATCGTTAAGTGAATTTTATTCGAATTCGTTGAAAATCAGGCCCCTGTTGGGGGCCTTAAAAAGGAATATAAATCGCCATGTTACTACCCTGGCTAATATTAATTCCCTTCATCGGCGGCTTCCTGTGCTGGCAGACTGAACGCTTTGGCGTGAAGATGCCGCGCTGGATCGCGCTGATCACCATGGGATTGACGCTCGCGCTTGGCCTGCAACTGTGGTTGCAGGGTGGCTACTCACTGACTCAGTCTGCGGGCCTTCCGCAGTGGCAGTCTGAGTTCATTCTGCCGTGGATCCCCCGTTTCGGTATCACGATCCACCTTGCGATTGACGGTTTGTCGCTGCTGATGGTGGTACTGACCGGTCTGCTCGGCGTTCTGGCGGTACTGTGTTCCTGGCGAGAAATCGAAAAATACCAGGGCTTCTTCCACCTGAACCTGATGTGGATCCTGGGTGGCGTAATCGGCGTGTTCCTGGCCATCGACATGTTCCTGTTCTTCTTCTTCTGGGAGATGATGCTGGTGCCGATGTACTTCCTGATCGCGCTGTGGGGCCACAAGGCCTCCGACGGTAAAACGCGTATCACGGCGGCCACCAAGTTCTTCATCTATACCCAGGCGAGCGGTCTGGTGATGCTGATTGCCATCCTGGCGCTGGTGTTTGTGCATTACAACGCCACCGGCGTCTGGACCTTCAACTATGAAGATCTGCTGAAGACCCCGATGTCCCACGGCGTGGAATACCTGCTGATGCTGGGCTTCTTCATCGCCTTCGCGGTGAAAATGCCGGTAGTACCGCTGCACGGCTGGCTGCCGGACGCGCACTCACAGGCGCCAACGGCGGGTTCCGTTGACCTGGCGGGTATCTTGCTGAAAACCGCGGCCTACGGTCTGCTGCGCTTCTCCCTGCCGCTGTTCCCGAACGCCTCCGCAGAGTTCGCGCCGATTGCCATGTGGCTGGGCGTTATCGGTATCTTCTACGGCGCGTGGATGGCCTTCACGCAGTACGACATCAAACGTCTGATTGCGTACACCTCCGTTTCCCACATGGGCTTCGTGCTGATTGCCATCTACACCGGCAGCCAGCTGGCGTACCAGGGCGCGGTGATCCAGATGATTGCGCACGGCCTGTCCGCTGCCGGTCTCTTTATCCTGTGCGGTCAGCTCTATGAGCGTCTGCACACCCGCGACATGCGCATGATGGGCGGCCTGTGGGGCAAAATGAAATGGCTGCCTGCGCTCTCCATGTTCTTCGCGGTGGCAACGCTGGGTATGCCGGGTACCGGTAACTTCGTCGGCGAGTTTATGATCCTGTTCGGCAGCTTCAAGGTGGTTCCGATGATTACCGTCATCTCTACCTTCGGTCTGGTGTTCGCGTCCGTGTACTCACTGGCGATGCTGCACCGCGCATACTTCGGTAAAGCGAAGAGCGAAATTGCTGCACAAGAACTGCCGGGGATGTCGCTGCGCGAGCTGTTCATCATCCTGCTGCTGGTCGTACTGCTGGTGCTGCTGGGCTTCTATCCGCAGCCGATTCTGGATACCTCGCACAGCGCGATGGGTAACATCCAGCAGTGGTTTGTTAATTCTGCTTCTACTACAAGGCCGTAATTCGCCATGACAATAACTCCACAACAACTGATCGCGCTGCTACCGCTGCTGATCGTCGGATTGACGGTGGTGGTTGTGATGCTCTCCATTGCGTGGCGACGCAATCACTTCCTGAATGCGACCCTGTCCGTTCTGGGTCTGAACGCTGCGTTAGTCTCCCTCTGGTTTGTTGGCCAGGCGGGCGCGATGGACGTCACGCCGCTGATGCGCGTTGACGGCTACGCCATGCTCTACACCGGTCTGGTGCTGCTGGCGAGCCTGGCAACCTGTACCTTTGCATACCCGTGGCTGGAAGGTTACAACGACAACAAAGAAGAGTTTTACCTGCTGGTACTGATTGCCGCGCTGGGCGGCATTCTGCTGGCGAACGCGAACCACATGGCCGCGCTGTTCCTCGGCATTGAGCTGATCTCACTGCCGCTGTTCGGCCTGATTGGTTACGCCTTCCGCCAGAAACGCTCGCTGGAAGCGGCAATCAAGTACACCATTCTGTCTGCTGCCGCGTCGTCGTTCCTGCTGTTCGGTATTGCGCTGCTGTACGCGCAGACGGGTAACCTCTCGTTCATGGCACTCGGCAAGAGCCTCGGCGACGGCATGATGCACGAGCCGCTGCTGCTGGCGGGTCTGGGCATGATGATTGTTGGCCTTGGCTTCAAGCTTTCTCTGGTGCCGTTCCACCTGTGGACGCCAGACGTATACCAGGGTGCGCCTGCACCGGTCTCTACCTTCCTGGCGACGGCGAGTAAAATCGCTATCTTCGGCGTGGTTATGCGTCTGTTCCTGTACGCGCCGGTGGGTGACAGCGAAGCGGTTCGCGTGGTGCTGGGCATTATCGCGTTCGTGTCCATCATCTTCGGTAACCTGATGGCGCTGAGCCAGACCAACATCAAGCGTCTGCTGGGCTACTCCTCAATCTCCCATCTGGGCTACCTGCTGGTGGCGCTGATTGCGCTGCAAAGCGGCGAGATGTCGATGGAAACCGTGGGTGTGTATCTGGCCGGTTACCTGTTCAGCAGCCTCGGCGCCTTCGGCGTGGTGAGCCTGATGTCCAGCCCGTACCGTGGTCCGGATGCAGATTCCCTGTTCTCCTACCGTGGTCTGTTCTGGCACCGTCCGATTCTGTCGGCGGTAATGACCGTGATGATGCTCTCGCTGGCGGGTATCCCGATGACGCTGGGCTTTATCGGTAAGTTCTACGTGCTGGCCGTCGGTGTGCAGGCGGGTCTGTGGTGGCTGACTGCCGGTGTCGTTATCGGCTCCGCGATTGGTCTCTATTACTACCTGCGCGTAGCGGTGAGCCTGTACCTGAGCGCACCTCAGCAGCTCAACCGCGATGCACCATCCAACTGGCAGTACAGCGCCGGCGGGATTGTGGTGCTCATCTCCGCGCTGCTGGTGCTGATCTTCGGTATCTATCCGCAGCCGCTGATTGAGATTGTTCAGCGCGCGATGCCGCTGATGTAAAAACAAAAAACCCGCCTCGGCGGGTTTTTTATTGCCCAGCGGCGCTACGCTTGCAGGGCCTGCGGATTTTGTAGGTCGGGTAAGCGTAGCGCTACCCGACTAAGCCAGCTGCTTCCGGCTAATCAACGGCCCCTCAATCTTCTTCATCGACCGCTCCAGCACTTCCTCAATCACCGACGACAGCTCGTTCAGCTCAAACTTCGCCACATAGCCGTCCGCCTTCACTTTGCGAATATGATCTTCGTTGGCGTTGCCGGAAAGGGACGAGTGGATCACCACCGGAATATCCTTCAGGATCGGGTCGGTTTTAATTTTGCGCGTCAGCGTAAAGCCATCCATCTCCGGCATTTCGAGGTCGGTTAATACCAGAGCGATCTTGTCGGTGACGGGGACGCCCTCAGCCTGCGCCTGCGCGGCCAGCTGGGTGATTTTCTCCCATGCGTCTTTGCCGGTGATATGCAGCTGAGCCGGGATCTCCATCGCCTGCAATCCTTTCTCCAGCATCGAACGCGCCACCTTCGAGTCTTCTGCAACAATCGCGACAGAGCCTGGCTTGATGTTGAATTTGGTGGTTTCCAGATGGGTGGCGTGCAGATCGTGATTCGCCGGGGTGATGTCATACAGGATCTGTTCCACGTCCAGCACCATCGCCAGATCGTTGGTGTCGGTCTTGTCATCCAGGCAGGCAATGCTGGTGATATAGCGACCGCTGACGGCGGTTTCGGCGGCGTGCACCTGCTTCCAGTCAAGACGCATAATGTTCTCCACCGATTCCACGGCGAAGGCCTGCACGCTGCGGGCATATTCGGTGATCAGCAGAATGTTCAGCCCGGTGGTTGGCTTGCAGCCAGCGACGGCGGCCAGATCGATCACCGGGATCACCTGGTCGCGAATGTTTACCATCCCCATCAGCGGCGACTTCATGCCCGCGGGTTTGGTGAAGGTCGGCATCGGCACAATTTCGCGCAATTTGAACACGTTGATACCGAACAGCTCGGATTTATTTTCGTTCAGAGAGGTGCCAAGACGGAACAGCAACAGTTCAAAACGGTTGGACAGGGTGAGATTCGCTCTGTCATCAATATCTTTCTGGAAATTATCCATTCTACCCTCAAGAGAAATGCTGGCCTTTTAATCGTTATCGGCATCCTGAGGGAAAAATAAAGGACTAAACGCTGACCTGAGCGAAATCTTCCGCCAGCTCGCAGGCGGGAAACACCTCCCGACACTCTGCCAGCAGGCTTTCACAGCCGCGGACGTCATAGCGTGAACTGACGTGCGTGACAATCAGTTTCCCAACGCCAGCCTCACGCGCCAGCCGCGCCGCCTGACGCGTTGAGCTGTGCCCCCGGCTGTTGGCTTTCTCTTCCATCGCCGCTTCCAGCGTCGCCTCGTGCACCATCACGTCCACGCCCCCGGCAAGCCGAAGTGCCGAAGGGCAGGGGGCGGTATCACCAAAAATAGCCAGTTTTTTGCCCGGCTGCGGCGGCGCGAGGTAATCCTGACCGTTAATGACGCGCCCGTCGTCCAGCGTGACGGTTTCACCAAGCTTAAGGCGCTGGAACAGCGGGCCGGGCATAACGCCATCGGCCCGCAACGCGGCGGCGTTCAGCGCGCCGGGCTTATCGTGCTCCTCAATGCGATAGCCGTAGCATTCCACCGGATGGTTAAGCGGGTAAGCGTGCACCCGATAATCACCGTCGTCGAACACCTGGCCTTCGGCTATCTCAATCACCTCCAGCGGATAGTCGGTCCACGAGCCGCTCAGGCGCAGCGTGGTTTCAACAAATTCCTGAATGCCCGCAGGGCCATAAATCGTCAGCGGGTTGGCGTTACCCGCCATTGAACGGCTGCACAGCAGGCCCGGCAGGCCGAAAAGATGATCGCCGTGCAGATGCGTAATAAATATTTTATCCACTTTCCCTGGGTGATATGAGGTGTGCAGCAGCTGGTGCTGCGTGCCCTCACCGCAGTCAAACAGCCACAGCCCACCCCGGGTAGGATGCTTAAGATCCAGCAGAATTGCCGTCACGTTTCGTGAGCGGGTTGGCACGCCGGCGGACGTACCCAGAAAAATCAGTTCCATAACGCAATCAGCCCTTTGCCCAATGGGAAGAGGTTTAGTATAACGTGATGAACCCCAGGAAGGAGAAACACATGATCCAGTGGCAAGATCTACACCACAGCGAACTGACCGTGCAGTCACTCTACGCCCTGCTCAAGCTGCGCTGCGAAGTCTTCGTGGTTGAACAAACCTGCCCGTATCAGGATATCGACGGCGATGACTTAATCGGCGAGAACCGGCACATCCTCGGCTGGCGGAATAACGAGCTGGTGGCGTATGCGAGGATTCTGAAAAGCGACGACGATTTTGACCCTGTCGTCATTGGTCGCGTCATCGTCAGCGGCAGCGCGCGCGGTGAAAAGCTGGGCTATCAGCTGATGGAAAAGACGCTGGAAGCATGCCAAAAACAGTGGCCAGACAAGGCGTTATACCTGGGCGCACAGGCGCATTTGCAATCTTTCTATGCCCATTTTGGCTTTAGCGCGGTCACCGGGGTTTATGACGAAGATGGCATCCCCCATGTTGGCATGGCGCGCGAAGCGAAACAGGCGCAATAGCGAGACGTTGTCTATAGTTATCGGACTGGTGTACTAACATGGAGAAAAATATGTCATTTCAATCCTGGGAAACCCGAGCAGACGACGACCTGACGCTGCTAAGCGAAACGCTGGAAGAAGTGCTGCGCTCTTCAGGCGATCCTGCCGATCAGAAGTACATTGAGCTTAAAGCCCGCGCCGAGCAGGCGCTGCATGACGTTAAAAACCGCGTCAGTAACGCGTCCGACAACTACTACTACCGCGCCAAACAGGCGGTGTATCGTGCCGACGATTATGTGCATGAAAAACCGTGGCAGGGTATTGGCGTCGGTGCAGCCGTAGGGCTGGTGCTGGGTCTACTGTTAGCCCGCCGTTAAGCCGATAAACCCCTCCCTACACGTGGGTACTGCTATTTATTGTCAGTACCCCGTATAATATAAGGTTTTAACAGGGAGAGGTTCGCGTGCACTCGATTTTCCTCGCGCTGCAAAGCCTGCGCACCCAGCTTGCGCAAGCGTTGCCTGATACACCCGGTTTCCGTCATTTCGACGTCTCTTTCCCGTTAAACGATGCCTTCGATCCCCTGGCCTGGCTGGGCGTGCAGCGAAGCTATCCCCAGTTTTACTGGCAACAGCGCAGCGGTGATGAAGAACTTGCCGCGCTGGGAAGCCTCGCTCATTTTGATTCTCTGGCCTCGGCTTCCCGGTTCCTGCACACCCATGCCGTGGCAAATGACACCCGTATCTGCGGCCTGAACGCCTTCAATCCGGTGCAGGGCACGCTGTTTTTACCGCGTCTTCTCTGGCGACGGTCTGCCGGTGTCGCCACGCTGCGCCTGCAACTGTGGAGCGAAACCTCGCTGCGCGAAGATGCCCGTGTGGCATTGAGTTTTGTCGATAACCTGCGCGACGCCGCGCCGATCCGCCCGCTGTCCGTTCAGATTGAGCAGGAAACCCATCATCCAGAAAAACCGGAATGGCTGGCACTGATCCGTCAGGCAACGGATACCATTGCTCGCGGCGACGTCGAGAAAGTGGTGCTCGCACGCGCCACCGATGTGCAGTGCCGGCAGCCCGTAGACGCCATTGCGCTGATGGCCGCCAGCCGCGCGCTGAACCTCAACTGCTATCATTTTTGCATGGTCTTCGATGCCGACAACGCGTTTCTTGGCTCGACCCCCGAGCGCCTGTGGCGGCGACGCGGCACGCTGCTGCGCACCGAAGCGCTGGCAGGCACCGTTGCCAGCCATTCTGACGATAAGCAGGCCCAGCGTCTGGGGGACTGGCTGATGAACGACGACAAAAATCAGCGGGAAAATATGCTGGTGGTGGAAGATATCTGTCAGCGTCTTCAGCACCAGACCCGGACGCTGGAGATCCTGCCTGCCCAGGTGCTGCGTCTGCGCAAGGTGCAGCATTTACGCCGCTGTATCTGGACCGAACTCAAACACGCTGACGACGAGCAGTGTTTGCATATTCTGCAACCGACGGCGGCGGTGGCCGGGCTGCCGCGTCAGGCGGCGCGAGAATTTATTGAGAAAGTGGAGCCGTTTGACCGGGAGTGGTACGCGGGTTCGGCGGGCTATTTGTCGGTCGATCAAAGTGAATTCTGCGTGGCATTACGCTCCGCCCGCGTTCACGACGCCGCGCTGCGTCTTTATGCAGGGGCGGGCATCGTCAGCGGCTCCGATCCGGAACAGGAGTGGCAGGAGATCGAAAACAAAGCCGCCGGGCTGCGTTCCCTTCTCCTGAAGGATTAATACTGATTCGTGCAATCCCGATTCATATCAAAATTCTGACTTTTTCTATTATTTATACTGTGTCGCATTCTTGATACTGGACAATCTCATGTCAGTAAGTTCTTTTAACCGACGCTGGGCGACGGTGATCCTTGAAGCCCTGACCCGGCATGGCGTCAGGCACGTGTGTATTGCCCCGGGCTCTCGCTCCACGCCGCTCACCCTTGCTGCGGCGGAAAACCGGGCTTTTATTCATCACACCCATTTTGACGAGCGTGGGCTCGGTCATCTGGCGCTCGGCCTGGCGAAAGTCAGCAAAGCGCCCGTGGCGGTGATAGTCACCTCCGGCACGGCGGTGGCGAACCTCTATCCGGCGCTGATTGAAGCGGGGTTAACCGGCGAAAAGCTGATTTTACTCACCGCCGATCGTCCCCCTGAACTTATTGACTGCGGCGCTAACCAGGCGATTCGTCAGCCCGGCATGTTTGCCTCGCATCCGTCACGGACGGTTTCGCTGCCGCGCCCCACGCAGGATATTCCTGCCAGCTGGCTGGTTTCTACCCTGGACCACGCCATGAACGCGCTGCGCAGCGGCGGGCTGCACATCAACTGTCCGTTTGCCGAGCCGCTGTACGGCGAAATGAACGATACCGGCCTCGCCTGGCAGCAGCAGCTCGGCGACTGGTGGGAAAGCGAAAAACCGTGGCTGCGCGAGCAGACGCATCTGGAAAGCGCGAAACAGCGCGACTGGTTCTTCTGGCGTCAGAAGCGCGGCGTGGTCATTGCCGGGCGGATGAGCGCGGCGGAAGGCAGGCTGGCGGCGGAGTGGGCCCACACGCTTGGCTGGCCGCTGATTGGCGACGTGCTTTCCCAGACGGGCCAGCCGCTGCCCTGCGCGGACCTCTGGCTGGGGAACGCGAAGGCGGTCACCGAGCTTGCGCAGGCGCAGATTGTCGTCCAGCTGGGATCGAGCCTGACGGGCAAGCGCCTGCTCCAGTGGCAGGCCACCTGCACGCCGGAAGAGTACTGGCTGGTGGATCCGCTCGAAGGACGCCTTGACCCGGCGCACCATCGCGGTCGCAGGCTGGTCAGCGACGTTGAGCGCTGGCTGGAGCTTCATCCGGCGGAAAAACGTAAGCCCTGGGCGGTTGAGATCCCCGAACTTTCGCGTCAGGCGTGGGAGCTCACCAAAGCGCAGTGCGAGGCGTTCAGTGAAGCCGGTCTGGCGCACCGTATCCGCAAATACCTTCCCGAGCAGGGGCAACTTTTTGTCGGCAACAGCCTGGTGGTGCGCCTGATTGACGCCTTCTCGAAGCTGCCCGCAGGTTACCCGGTGTACAGCAACCGGGGGGCGAGCGGTATTGACGGTCTGATCTCCACCGCGGCGGGCGTACAGCGGGCCAGCGCGAAATCCACGCTGGCGATAGTAGGCGATCTCTCAGCCCTCTACGATCTCAACGCGCTGGCGCTTCTGCGTCAGGCGTCGGCTCCTTTCGTGCTGATTGTCGTTAACAACAACGGCGGGCAGATTTTCTCCCTGCTGCCGACGCCGCAAAGCGAACGTGAGCGCTTCTATCTGATGCCGCAAAACGTGCAGTTCGAACACGCCGCCGCCATGTTCAGCCTTAAGTACCATCGCCCGGAAAGCTGGGACGCGCTGGAAACGGCGCTGAACGCCGCCTGGCGACAGCCCGGCGCAACGCTGATTGAGCTGGTGGTTAACGATTCGGACGGCGCGCAGAAGCTGCAACATCTGCTGGCGCAGGTGAGCCACCTGTGATCCTCGCAGGCGTCACTCAGCGCGGAAAACCAGGCTACCCCTGGCTGGTTTTCCTGCACGGCTTTTCCGGCGACTGTCACGAGTGGCAGACCGTTGGGGCGTCGCTGGATGACTATCCCCGGCTCTACCTTGACCTGCCCGGACACGGTGGTTCAGCGGAGACGGGCGTGGCGGGGTTTGCAGAGATGAGCGAGTTGCTCACGCACACTTTTATTAGTTACAACATACTAAACTACTGGCTGGTGGGGTACTCCCTCGGCGGCCGCATTGCGATGTTTCATGCCTGCCAGCACCTTGCGGGGTTAGACGGGGTGATTGTGGAGGGTGGACACCCGGGCCTGCAAGATACCGATGCGCGTCAGGCGCGGCTGATCTCTGACCGACGCTGGGCGTCACGTTTTCGCAGCGAGCCGCTGGAAGCTGTCTTTACAGACTGGTATCAACAGCCGGTCTTTGCCTCCCTTACGGAGGAACAGCGCAAGGCGTTGATCGCGCTGCGCAGCCGGAACAACGGCCCGAGGCTGGCTGATATGTTGGAAGCCACCTCGCTTGCCGTTCAGCCTGATTTACGTCCCGCGCTCACCGCGCGTGATTTTCCTTTTAACTTTCTCTATGGCGAACGTGATGAGAAGTTCAAAGCCCTTGCCGCTGAACTCAACGCCACGCGCCATGCTATCCCCCATGCCGGACACAACGCCCACCGGGAGAACCCGGATGCAGTTGCCGCGAGTCTGGCTCAGATACTGCGTCATCGAACAAAGGACACGCTATGATCTATCCTGATGAAAACATGCTCTACGCGCCGGTTGAATGGCAGGACTGCTCCGAAGGCTACACCGACATTCGTTACCACAAATCCGCCGACGGTATCGCCAAAATCACCATCAACCGTCCGCAGGTGCGCAACGCGTTTCGTCCACTGACCGTCAAAGAGATGATCCAGGCGCTGGCGGATGCCCGCTACGACGACAATATCGGCGTTATCGTTCTGACCGGTGAAGGCGAGAAAGCCTTCTGCTCCGGCGGCGATCAGAAAGTGCGTGGCGACTACGGCGGATACCAGGATGATGCGGGCACGCACCACCTGAACGTGCTGGATTTCCAGCGCCAGATCCGCACCTGTCCGAAACCGGTCGTGGCGATGGTAGCAGGGTACTCCATCGGTGGCGGTCACGTGCTGCACATGATGTGTGACCTGACTATCGCGGCGGAAAATGCCATCTTCGGCCAGACCGGCCCGAAAGTGGGCTCTTTTGACGGCGGCTGGGGCGCTTCCTACATGGCGCGCATCGTCGGGCAGAAAAAAGCCCGAGAAATCTGGTTCCTGTGCCGTCAGTACAACGCCCAGGAAGCGCTGGATATGGGGCTGGTTAACACCGTGGTGCCGATCGCCGATCTTGAAAAAGAGACCGTGCGCTGGTGTCGCGAAATGCTGCAAAACAGCCCAATGGCGCTGCGCTGCCTTAAGGCGGCCTTGAACGCGGACTGTGACGGTCAGGCGGGTCTTCAGGAGCTGGCGGGTAACGCCACCATGCTGTTCTACATGACCGAAGAGGGTCAGGAAGGGCGCAACGCGTTCAACGAAAAACGCCAGCCAGACTTCAGCAAATACAAACGGAACCCGTAATGCGTCGCGCGCAGGTTTACCGCTGGCAGATACCGATGGACGCGGGCGTGGTGCTGCGTGAACGGCGGTTAAAAACCCGTGACGGACTTTTTGTGCACCTCCGGCAGGGCGAGCGGGAAGGGTGGGGCGAAATCGCCCCGCTTCCGGGCTTTAGCCTGGAAACGCTGGACGAGGCGCAGGCGGCGCTGATGGCCTGGACGCACCAATGGCGCGAGGGGGTGGCTCCGGCACTGCCGGACGTTACTTCCGCCGCGTTCGGCATCAGCTGTGCGCTGGCCGAGCTGGACGGCAGTTTGCCGGACGCGGCGAACTATCGCGCCGCGCCGCTCTGTACCGGCGATCCGGATGAACTCTTCGCGCTGCTCTCCGCGATGCCGGGCGAGAAGGTGGCGAAAATTAAGGTTGGCCTGTACGAAGCGGTGCGCGACGGGATGGTCGTCAACCTGCTGCTGGAAGCCATTCCCGATCTACACCTGCGGCTGGACGCCAACCGCGCCTGGACGCCGCTGAAGGCGCAGCAGTTTGCGAAGTACGTCAACCCGGCGTACCGCAGCCGCATCGCGTTTCTCGAAGAGCCGTGCAAAACGCGCGACGAGTCCCGTGCCTTTGCCCGGGAAACCGGCATTGCTATCGCCTGGGATGAGAGCCTGCGCGAAGCCGATTTCACGTTTGCCGCCGAACCGGGCGTCAGCGCCGTGGTGATTAAGCCAACGCTGACCGGCAGCCTCGACAAGGTGCGCGAGCAGGTTGCAGCCGCCCATGCGCTGGGGATGACGGCGGTGATCAGCTCGTCCATAGAATCGAGCCTCGGGCTGACGCAGCTGGCGCGCATTGCCGCCTGGTTAACGCCAGAGACTGTACCCGGCCTTGATACGCTGAGCCTGATGCAGGCGCAGCTGCTTCGCCCGTGGCCGGACAGCACCTTACCGTGCCTTGACGTCGGGGCGCTGGAGCCGTTGCGATGAGCTTTAACGACTGGCCGTGGCGGCACTGGCGCGCCCGGAGTGGTGATAAACCCGCGCTGCGTTTAGACGATGTCACGCACAGCTGGTCTCAGCTGTGCAAGCGTATCGATCGTCTGGCCGCCGGTTTTCAGGCTCAGGGCGTCAGGGAGGGCGACGGCGTCATGCTCCTCGCCCACAACCATCCGCGCACGCTGCTGGCCTGGCTGGCCCTGCTTCAGTGCGGTGCCCGCATTTTGCCGGTAAACCCTCAGCTTCCCCGCCCGCTGCTGGACGTTCTCCTGCCGCAGATGACGCTGCGCTTTGCGCTGGTGCTTAACGGTGAGTATGACGGTCTGCCCGCGCTGGCGTTGAGAGAGGGCGAGGAGCTTGCCAGCGTGACGTGGCGGGCTGAACGTCTGGCCTCAATGACGCTCACCTCCGGCTCCACCGGCCTGCCAAAAGCAGCGGTGCATACCTGTGCTGCCCACCTTGCCAGCGCACGAGGCGTGCTGTCCCTGATGCCTTACGGCGGTGATGACGACTGGCTGTTGTCCCTGCCGCTTTTTCACGTCTCCGGTCAGGGGATTCTGTGGCGCTGGTTGCAGGGCGGAGGCCGCCTCACCGTGCGCGAAAAACAGCCCCTGGAGCAGGCGCTCCAGGGCTGCACCCACGCCTCGCTGGTGCCGACGCAGCTGTGGCGGCTGCTCAATTCACACCATCCCGTCGCGCTGAAGGCCGTGCTGCTCGGGGGGGCGGAAATCCCCGTTGAGCTGACCGAACAGGCGCGCGAGCAGGGCATTCGGACCTACTGCGGCTATGGCCTGACCGAGTTCGCCTCCACCGTCTGCGCCAAAGAGGCCGACGGTGCGCCGGACGTGGGCCGCGCGCTGCCGGGCAGAGAGGTGCAGGTGGTAAACGGTGAAATCTGGATCCGGGCACAAAGCATGGCGGCGGGCTACTGGCGGGACGGCGCGTTACTGCCGCTGGTCAACGAGCAGGGCTGGTTTGCCACCCGCGATCGCGGTGAGTGGCATAACGGCCGCCTGGCCGTTCTGGGCCGCATGGACAATCTCTTTTTCAGCGGCGGAGAAGGGATCCAGCCGGAAGCGCTGGAGCGCGTCATCGTTACGCATCCGCAGGTAAGCCAGGCGTTTGTCGTTCCGCTGGACAATGCCGAGTACGGGCAGCGACCGGTGGCGGTAGTGGAATGTGAGCCGGGCACGGATATCACGCTGTTGCCAGAGTGGGTTCAGGGCAGGCTGGCGCGCTTTGAGCAGCCGGTGCACTGGCTGGTGCTGCCGTCAGAACTGAAAAATGGCGGGATTAAAATCTCCCGCCAGGCGTTAAGGCAGTGGGTCAATGCCCTGCTGAAGGGCTAATCAGCCGATATCCGGCTGCGGTTTGTGCTGGCGACGACGGACCCAGCGCAGCACCGGCGGCACGACAATCACCATAATCGCCATTGCCAGCAGGATCTTCGTCACGCTGCTCTCCCACAGGATCGCCATGTTGCCGTTGCTGATGGAGAGCGCGCGGCGCAGGTTCTGCTCCAGCATTTCCCCCAACACAAACCCTAAAATCAGCGGCGACATCGGGAAGTGCATCTTGCGCAAGATGTAGCCCAGGATCCCCAGCAGCACCATCAATACCAGGTCGAAGGTGGTGCTGTGCACCGCGTACACCCCAACCGCAGAGACGGCGGCGATGGCAGGAACCAGGAACCACAGGGGAATGGTCAGCATGCGCGTAAACAGGCCGATCAGCGGGATGTTCATCACCAGCAGCATCACGTTGGCGATCAGCAGCGCCGCAATCAGGCCCCAGACGATATCCGGCTGCTCGGTGAACATCGCCGGCCCCGGGGTGATGTTATAGAGCGTCAGCGCGCCCATCATCACCGCCGTGGTGCCCGAACCCGGCACGCCGAGGGTCAGCATCGGGATGAACGAACCACAGGCCGAAGCGTTATTGGCCGCCTCCGGCGCCGCCACGCCGCGAATATCGCCTTTGCCGAAACCGTCGCTGTTACCGCTCAGCTTCTTCTCGGTCATGTAGGTGATGGCGCTGGCGATGGTTGCCCCGGCGCCTGGCAAAATGCCGACAAAGAAACCGATCACCGACGACCGCAGGGTGGCACCCACGCACTGCGCCCCCTCTTTGGCATTGAACAGCATACGTCCGGTTTTACGCACCAGCGTCTGCCCGCTGCTGGTATGCTCCAGCATCAGCAAGATTTCTGAGACGGAGAACAGACCAATCACCACGACGATAAACTGCACGCCGTCGGAGAGGTGAACGCTGTCGAAGGTAAAGCGGTAAACCCCGGTGTTGGCATCCACGCCGACGGTGGCTAACCCCAGGCCAATCAGCGCAGATAAAAATGACTTAAGCGGGTTCTGCGCCATCATGCTGCCGAGGCAGGCAATGGCGAATACCATCAGCGCGAAATACTCGGCAGGACCAAACGCCAGCGACCACTGGGCCAGCGCCGGCGCGAACAAAATGATGCCGCCAATGGCGATCAGGGAGCCAAAGAACGAGCTGACGGCGGAAATTGAGAGTGCCACGCCGCCGCGTCCCTGCTGCGCCATCGGGTAGCCGTCCAGCGCGGTCATAATGGCGGCGGCATCGCCGGGCACGTTAAGCAGTATCGACGAAATTCGCCCGCCGTACTCGCAGCCGATGTACACCGTCGCCAGCAGGATCAGCGCCGACTCCGCAGGCAGGTGCAGGGCAAAGGCCAGCGGCAGTAAAATCGCCACGCCGTTGATCGGGCCAAGGCCCGGCAGCAGGCCGACGATGGTCCCGACGAAGCAGCCGATCAGGGCGATCACCAGGTTTTCCGGGGTCATCGCTACCGCGAACCCCTGAGAGAGATAGATCCAGGTATCCATAGCGTGCTCCGTTAGTTAAACCATGCGCCGAGCGGCAACGTCACGTCCAGCAGGCGGTCGAAGGCGTACCAGAGCAAAATGCCCAGTACGACCCCGGAGATCCCCGCCGCGGGCAGCGAGGCGTTAAACAGCATGCCAATCACCATCGTCAGCAGGGCAGTGGCAATCGGGAAGCCGAGCCACTCAAAGCCCCACGCGTACATCAGCAGGACAATCACCATCACCAGCAGACGTTGCAGGGTGCGGCGTGGCGGCCACTCTACGGTGTCCGGATGGCGCAGCAGTAGCGCCACCGAGCAGAGCAGCATCAGGCCGACAATGCCGATGGGGAAGGGGCGTGGCCCTACGGGTTCATAGCTGTATTCGCTGTGGATCTGCCAGGCGACGAACAGCCCGCCAATGCAGAGCAGCAGCCATATCCCGGCAAAAATGCGATCGCTCATAGCGCCTCCGGTTATTTCGCCAGGCCAAAGGCTTTCGCCTGTTCGCGGTAGTCATTCACCTGTTTTTTCACGTACTCGTCCAGCTGCTTGCCGTTCAGGTTGAACTCAAACAGTCCGCGCAGATCGCGCTGTTTTTTGAACTCGTCGGTTTGCTGGAGTTTTGTGAAGGTATCCACCCACCACTGGTACTCGGCGTCGGTCACTTTTGGCCCGACAAAGAAGCCGCGGATGATCGGCCAGACCAGGTTATAACCCTGCTCTTTGGCGGTTGGGACGTCCGCCAGCTGGCCCGGCAGACGGTTTTCCGAGAAGACCGCCAGCACGCGGATCTTATCTCCGCTCAGGTAGGGCACCATTTCGCTGAGATCGCCCGATACCGCCTGCACGTGATTGCCCATCAGCGCCGTCACCGGCTCGCCGCCGCCTTCAAAGGCCACGTAGCGCATCTTGTGCGGATCCACTTTGGCCTGCTGCGCGAGCAGCGCGGCTTTCATCCAGTCCTGGCTACCGATAGACGCGCCCGCGCCAATTACCACGCTGTTCGGATCTTTTTCCATGGCGGTCAGCAGATCTTTCAGGGACTTCCAGGGAGAGTCGGCACGAACGGCGATCATCCCGTAATCGGTGCCCACGGTGGCGAGCCAGCGCACATCATCCACGTCATAACGACCAAATTTCCCCTGCGACAGGTTCAGCAGCGAGCCGCCGGAGAAGGCCACGACGGTACCGGGTTCGGCAGGGCGCTGCGCGACAATGGCGTTATAGGCTACCGCGCCTACGCCGCCGGGCATGTAGGTGACGCGCATCGGTTTTTCGATGGCCTTCGTCTCCAGCAGGCTGACCTGAATCAGCTTGCAGGTCAGGTCGAAGCCGCCGCCGGGTTTGGCCGGGGCGATACATTCGGTGCGGGACGGCGCCTCCTGCGCCTGGACGACAGAGGCACTCAACAGCAATACGCTTGCAGCAACAGCAGAAAGTAATTGTTTTTTCATCGTTTATCCTCACGCCGGAGAACCGGGAGTACGGGTACGGGTGTCTTTTTTCTGATTATGTGAACCACCTTGTAGCGGTTCCGTTGCGTGATTGTTAAAACAATAACCTTTCATTTCCCTTTCACTGCGACACCAACTTTACAGGATGTGATATGCGTCTCTTACTCGCGGAAGATAATCGTGAGCTGGCTCACTGGCTGGAGAAAGCGCTGGTACAGAACGGATTTGCCGTGGATTGCGTCAACGACGGGCGGGCGGCCGACCACCTTTTGCAGGGGGAAAACTATGCCGTCGCCATTCTTGATATCGGCATGCCCGGCTTCGACGGGCTGGAGGTGGTGCATCGCCTGAGAAAGCGCGGGCAGACGCTTCCCGTGCTGTTTCTTACCGCCCGCAGCAACGTGGCGGACAGGGTGAAAGGGCTGAATGCCGGGGCGGATGACTATCTGCCGAAGCCGTTCGAGCTGGAAGAACTCGATGCCCGCCTGCGCGCGCTGCTGCGCCGCAGTGAAGGGCGAACCCAGGAGCGGCAGCGGCTGGGGGAGCTGGAGTACGATGATGAAGGCTTTTTTCTGCTGCGCGATGAACCCCTTTCCCTCACGCCGCGCGAACTCTCTCTGCTGAAGGTGCTGATGCACCGCCGGACCCGTCCCGTTTCCCGACAGCAGCTCTTCGACCAGGTGTTCAGCCTGAACGACGACGTTAGCCCCGAGAGCATCGATCTCTATATTCACCGCCTGCGCAAGAAGCTGACCGGCAGCGGCGTGCGGATCACCACGCTCCGTGGGCTGGGCTACGTGCTGGAGTGCGGCGATGAAGTGGGTTAAGCCGCAGTCGCTTTACCTGCAACTTTTGCTCTTTCTGGGGTTGCCGCTGCTGCTGTTATGGGGGCTGTCGGCCTTTAACAGCTACGTTAGCGCGCTACAGGCGGCAACGCAGGCCTATGACCGTACGCTGTTATCCTCGGCGCGCACGGTGTCAGAGCGGCTGGTGGTGCACAACGGCAAGCTCCAGGTAAACGTGCCCTGGGTGGTGCTCGACAGCTTTGAGCTGAACATGAACGATCGCCTCTATTACAAGGTTGTTGATCCTGATGGGCGGACGATCTCCGGCTATGACGATCTGCCGAAAATGCCACCCTCCACGTCGCGCACCACCCACTATCCTGCGCTGGCCTGGTTTTATCATACCGAGTATCGCGGGCAGGCGATCCGCGTGGCGAAGCTGCTCCAGCCGGTTAACGAAGACAGCGTGTTCGGCATGGCGGAGATATACGTTGCCGAAACCTTGCAGTCGCGGCGCTATCTCGCCACTCAGCTGCTGTTTTCCTCGCTTGTGTCGCAGGGGCTGCTGGTGCTGCTGACGCTGATTTTAACCGCCTGGCTGCTTCGCCGCGTGCTGCGCCCGATGCGCCAGCTCTCCTCGCTGATGGTGCGCCGCGAGCCAGGGCTGCTGGCCCCGCTGCCGGAGCTGTTGCCCTGGTCGGAAACGCGGCTGCTGATTGTGGCATTTAACCGCTATATCGACAGGTTGCGCGGCGTACTTTCGCGGCAGGCGCGCTTCAATGCCGATGCCTCACACCAGCTCAAAACGCCGCTGGCGGTGCTGAAAACCCAGGTGTCCGTTGCCCTGACGCGTAACGATCCGGCGCTGTGGCAGGAAAGTTTACGGGCAATGAACGTGACGCTGGATAACACCATCGTGCTGACCGAAAGGCTGCTACAGCTTTCAGCGGTGAAGCGAAAAGAGCAGGGTGAGCGACAGTTTGCCCCTGTCGATCTGGTTCAGGTGGTGCAAAACAGCTGCTTTTCCCGGCTGGCGCAGGCGCGCAGCAAGGCTATTGACCTCGGTTATGACGGCGTACAGCAGCCGGTAATGATTGAGGGAGATGACGTGCTGCTGGGCGAACTCTGTGCCAACCTGCTGGAGAACGCGATCAAATACACGCCGGAGCAGGGCATCGTCACGGTGTACCTGCGCATGGATAACGATGCCGTTGAGCTGAGCGTGGAGGACAGCGGACCGGGGATTGCCGAAGATCAGATCGCCCAGGCCATGCTGCCGTTTCATCGGCTGGACAACGTGGGCGATGCCGCCGGGTCCGGCATTGGTCTGGCGCTGGCCAACGATATTGCCCGCCTGCACCGCAGCCATCTCCAGCTGATGCCCAGTCAAAATCTGGGCGGGCTGTGCGTGAAAATGCGCTTTTTGTTGATGATGTAAATGTCGATATTATCAAATCGTTACAAACTAATTGCCCGACGCACGCAGAGTCCATTGATCCCCCTGAAAGTCAGGTTAAAATCTCGCGGTTTTTGGACATCTCTGAATAAATTGTGCGGGATCACGACAATGAAAAAAGTGGCATTAATGGGCTTAGGCCTGATGTGTGTATCGGCGGCGGCCAACGCTATTTCCTTCAACGGCTCGGCGGGCGAGGACTATACCCACCTGGGCTTCGGTCTTGGCACGGACAGCGCAGGTCTGGCAATGACCGGCGGCTGGACGCATAACGACGACGACGGCGATGCGGCAAGCCTGGGCCTCGGCTTCAACGTTCCTCTCGGCCCGTTCCTGGCGACCGTTGGCGGTAAAGGGATCTACACCAACCCGAACGACGGTGACGAAGGTTACGCGGCGGCAGTGGGCGGCGGCTTGCAGTGGAAAATTGGCGACAGCTTTGGCCTGTTCGGTGAGTACTACTACTCTCCGGATTCCCTCTCCAGCGGTATCGACAGCTATCAGGAAGCTAACGCCGGCGCGCGCTGGACCATCATGCGTCCGATCACCATCGAAGCGGGCTATCGCTATCTGAACCTGGCCGGTAAAGACGGCAACCGCGACAACGCCCTGGCAGACGGCCCGTACGTTGGCGTTAGCGCAGGTTTCTGATCCTCTCGGCGCGGCGTTTTGTCGCGCCAGTTTCTCTCTTCCCCCGGTCTTCGATTGCGCTATAGTGTTTTGACCATTGAAATGGGAGAACACAATGATAAACGTGGAAATGTTATCCACTGGCGACGAAGTGCTGCATGGGCAAATCATTGATACCAATGCCGCCTGGCTCGCCGATCTCTTCTTTGAGCAAGGATTACCGTTAACGCGCCGCAACACCGTGGGTGACAATCTTGAGTCGCTGGTCAACGTTCTGCGCGAGCGCAGCGAACGCTGCGACGTGCTGATTGTGAACGGCGGGCTGGGACCGACCAGCGACGATCTCAGCGCGCTGGCTGCCGCCACCGCCAAAGGCGAAGGCCTGGTTCTCCACGACGCGTGGCTGACGCAGATGGAGCGTTTCTTCTCCGATCGTGGCCGCGTGATGGCCCCCAGCAACCGCAAGCAGGCTGAGATCCCCGCCAGCGCGGAGCTGATTGATAACCCGGTCGGCACCGCCTGTGGGTTTGCCGTTCAGCTGAACCGCTGCCTGATGTTCTTCACCCCGGGCGTGCCGTCGGAATTCAAGGTGATGGTCGAGCAGCAGATCCTGCCGCGCCTGCGCGACCGTTTTACCCTGCCGGAACCGCCGCTGTGCCTGCGTCTGACCACGTTTGGCCGCTCGGAGAGCGATCTGGCCCAGAGCCTCGAACATCTGCAATTGCCTCCCGGCGTGTCGATGGGCTATCGCTCCTCCATGCCGATTATTGAACTGAAGCTGACCGGACCGGCGTCTGAGAAAGCCGCCATGCTGGCGCTGTGGCCCGAAGTGCAGCGCGTCGCCGGGGAAAGCCTGATTTTCGAAGGCACGGAAGGGCTGCCGGCGCAGATCGCCCGCCATTTGCAGTCTCGTCAGCTGAGCGTGACGCTAAGCGAGCAGTTTACCGGCGGGCTGCTGGCGCTCCAGCTGACCCGGGCGGGTGCACCGCTGCTGGCCAGCGAAGTGGTGCCGTTCCAGCAGGAGACGCTCGCGCAGACCGCGCGCTGGGCGTCCGAGCGCAGAGTGAAGCATTTCGCGGGGCTGGCGCTGTTTGTTGGCGGGCTGGATGAAGAGCATCTCAACTTCGCCCTGGCAACCCCGGAAGGAACGCACGCCCTGCGGGTGAAGATGAGTATTACCCGCCACAGTCTGGCCGTGCGTCAGGAGGTGTGCGCGATGATGGCCCTGAACATGCTGCGCCGCTGGCTGAACGGCAAAGAGGTCGCCAGCGAGCACGGCTGGATCAACGTCGTCGAGTCGCTGTTCGTGGAGTGAGAATCTGCCGGGGCGGTGGCCCCGGCAACGGTTACGCCAGCGCGTTTGCCAGCAGGGTAATAGGATGTTCGCAGCGTTTGCTGGTGGACATCTCAATCTGCCATTTACAGGTTTCACAGTCGGTCACGACGATATCCGCGCCGCTCTCTTCAATTTGCCGGAACAGCGGCGCGCCAATTGCCTGTGACGTTGGGTAGTTTTCGCGCTTGAAGCCGTAGGTGCCTGCGATGCCGCAGCAGCGTGAATCCAGCACCGTCAGCTCCAGCCCCGGGATCAGCCGCAGCAGCTCAAGCGTATAGAGCGACCAGCCCATCTTTTCCATATGACATGGCGTGTGATACACCACTTTCAGCGGCAATTTGCCCAGCGGTAACGTCTGCCCGCCGTCCAGTTTGCGCCAGAGAAAACGGGTCGCCAGCTCGATGTGCTCGCGCAGGCCGGTGTTATCCACATCCAGCAGATGCGGATATTCATCGCGCAACGTGAAGGTACAGGTTGACGAAGTTGCCAGTACCGGTATGCCTTTGTCGACGATCGCTTCACGTAAAGCGGTGACGTTGCTTTTCGCCTGCCTCCGCGCTTTGTCGGTAAAACCGTTGGCAATTAGCGGAACGCCGCAGCACTTCTCTTTGCTCAGCAGCTGAACGCCCGTTCCCATGGCGTTCAGCACTTTCAGCAGGTCTTTCCCCAGCTGCGGATGGTTGTAGTTCACGTAGCAGCCGTGGAAGAAGGCGACCTGCTCGGCGAACCGCGCCTGTTCTGCCGCCACGGATTTATACCAGCCGCGGAAGGTGCCGTGTGAATATTTCGGCAGGCTGCGGTGATGGTCGATTTTGAGCGTTGCATCCAGCAGCCTGCGCACCGGCTTCAGGACGGTGGCGGCATTGACGACCGGCGCGAAAGGCGTCGAGATGCTGCCCATCAGATCGGTATGGCTCAGTATCGCGTCACGTAGCGTCGGTTTCTGCGTGCTGTAGCGCGCGCGGGCGCGCTGGATGATATCGCCAATTTTCACGTCCGACGGGCAGGCAACTTCGCAGCGCTTGCAGTTGATACAGTATTTCAGCGCCTCGTCGTAAAGCGCTCCGTCCTTCAGGCGCAGACGTTCTCCGTCGGGACCGGCCTGCTTCGGGCCGGGATAGCGCGGATCGACGCCACTGACCGGGCAAACCGTGGTACAGACCGTGCATTTGATGCAGTTTTCAAACCGGGTGTCGTTCATTGTGCTGCCTCCCTGCGCTGAATAATCTGCTCCGCAACGTGCAGCGCGGTGACGGCGCAGACGCCGCCGCCGCAGCCCTGCGCCACGGGATCGTACCCGCCCAGAACCGAGCCGATGGCGTACAGGTTTTCAACCGGTTGCCCGTCCAGCCGCGGGCGCAGCTGGGCGTCGACAATCACCCCGAACTGCTGCCAGGGCTGCGGAGTGAAAAAATCGCTCTGATACCAGTCCGCGCGGGAGGCGCTTTGCCGGACGTCCAGCCCGAGGATCGCCTCGCGCACGCCCTCCCGACTGCTCAGCAGACCGTTACTGAAGAAGCTGCCGCTTGCCAGCACCGTATAGCGTGCGCGAAGCGGGATGTCGCCGTGGTTGCGGGTCCAGATTTCGCTTGCCGCGCCTTCTGCCAGGGTGATTTTTTTCACCTCGTCGCCCGCCATCCAGACGCCACCCTGGGCGACAAACTGACGCTGAAGCTGGGTATGCAGACGGATGCCGGGCACGGAAGGGGGGAGCGTCGGCAGTAAACCGAGCGTACAGGGCAGACGCGCCGAGAGCCAGCGCCAGAGCCGGTTATCCGTTAAGCCAAAGCAGGCGGGCATAAACAGGGCGTCGCAGGTCTCGCCGAGCGGTCGAAGCGCCGCATACAGCTGCGGCCAGTAACGTTCATTATCCAGCAGGCGGGCAATGTTCACCGCCCGAAACTCACTGGGGTTTTCGTGCAGCACGTCGAGTTCAGGGAGGTCAATCTCTGCGGTATCTGTCTGAACACCCTGCTGCCTGAGAGACGCGGCGGCCAGATGCGGCTGAAAGTCGAGGAATCCGCTGATCCCCACCACCAGCACGCGTTCCGCAGTGATGGGGGCGACAGGCACCTCTTCCGGGCTAAGCCAGGCGGCGCGCATGGTGCCGAGCGGTGTGACGCGCTGATGGTTAAGCTCCGCGTCACCCTGCATGCGTGCGCCGCAGGTGGTGAGCAGATATTCGGTTTCACAGGCAAAGCGGGCCATATTCTCTGCGCCCGTCAGCCGGTAGGGATGTTCAGGCGGCAGATCTTCGAACGACAGCGCGCCCAGTAAATCCAGCGATCCGGAGGAGAAGTGCAGGGCGCTCTGACCACGAGTCACAATGGCGCAGCGCAGACCGCGCTGCGTCAGCTTAAGGCCGCACAGCAGGCCCGCCAGCCCGCCGCCGACAATCACGGTATCAAATTTCATGGGGGTGCTCCTTCTCCAGACCGCAAAGCCCCAGATAGACCCAGCGGGTAAACTCGCTTTCGCGCAGGGCATCGCCCCAGGCGACGGGCTGAATGCCTTTCCAGCGCTCGTTTAAAAAATCGCTGAGCTGGGCAAGCGACTGGGTTGACGTGGTGGCGTGAAAACGTTGCAGCAGCCCGGCGGCACGGCAGGCGCACAGCTCCCCCTGACAGGTGCCCATCCCGACGCGCGTGCGGCGGCGTAAATCAAGCAGGCTGTTCACCGTCAGGTTTTCCACGGCATATTGCACCTCGCCTGCGGTCACGGCTTCGCATTCGCACACCAGGCTTCGGCTGAGTCGCCCTTCGCCAAGCCAGGTCGGAGTGCGGTCGCCGTGGCGGTAAATCGCCGAGCCGCGAAGCGGTGCGGGGAGCGAGATGATTTTATGCAGCGTTTTTTCTGTCGAGTGCTGCGAGCCGGGCAGGGCCCGCTCCGCCGTCACGCACGGCGTGCTATTGCCGAGCTTACGGCAGACGGCATCCGTGGCCCACTGCGCCATCAGCCGGTAGGTCATCAGCTTGCCGCCGGTAATGGTGATAAACCCGTCCATGCCGTCACGTTCGGCGTGATCGAGCAGCACGATGCCGCGGCTGACGTTACGCCCGCTCGGATCGTTATCGCTGGCGACGAGGGGACGCACGCCCGCGTAGGCACGCAGAATACGGGTCTGCGCCATCACCGGGGCCAGCTTTTCCCCTTCGCGCAGCAGAATATCCACCTCTTCGGCGGTAACCCGGTTGACGTCAATGTCGCTGTAGTCGACGTGCGTTGACGTCGTACCGATGAGCGAAATGGTGTCGCCCGGCACCAGAATGTCGGCATCGGACGGCTTGCGGCAGCGGTTGATGACGTGGTTATTGATGCGGTGATCGAGGATCAGCAGCGAACCTTTGGCCGGGAACATGCGGATGGATAAATCGGCGTATTCCGCGATGCGCTGGCCCCATATACCCGCCGCGTTAACCACCACGGCGGCATACAGCTCGCGGTGTTCGTTGTACTGCGCATCAAACACGCGCACGCCGCGCACGGTATTGCCTTCACGAATAAGCCCGGTAACGTGGTGCCCGGTCAGGATATGCGCCCCGTGTTCCCGCGCGTCGAGCATATTGGCGGCGGTCAGGCGGAAGGGATCAACGGTTCCGTCAGGCACCTTTACCGCGCCAAGTAACGCCGGGTTCACCGAGGGTTCAATACGGCGCGCCTGCGCCGGATCGATCGCCTCAGCCTGAATGCCTGCCGCCGTGCAGGCGGTAATAAAGGTTTGCTGAAAGTCGAGGTCGTCTTCGGGAAGGGTGATAAAAAGGCCGCTGGTGGGTTCAACGCAGTGGCGGGCGATGCGCCTGAGGATTTGGTTTTCAGCGATACATTCGCGCGCGGATTCAGCATCAGTGACCGCATAGCGGGCGCCGCTGTGCAGCAGGCCGTGGTTACGCCCCGTCGCGCCGGTGGCGATATCGTGGCGTTCCAGAAGCGTGACGCTCAACCCCCGCAGGGCGCAGTCGCGTGCGATGCCGGCACCCGTCGCGCCACCGCCAATGATAATCACATCGCTTAAGCGTGGATCGTGAATTGTCATTGCCTTTCCTCTATGTTCGTTTTTTAGCATTTAGCCACAGTGATCGTGTGGTTTGTTTGATTTCGAACATAAACGCGCGAAATTCGAAAGTGAAACGTGATTTCATGCGCTTTTTTGCGCATCCTGTCATATTTCTGTAACAATCTGTGCGTTGATTCACAGTAACATTCACCGTGATTTCTTAACATCGCCGCCTCTGTAGCCGGGCGCGAGATGCCCGGTCATTATTTGAAAGGCCACGGAGGCTGTTATGCTCAGTATCTTTAAACCTGCGCCACACCGGGCGCGACTGCCAGAGGCAGAGATCGATCCTCTCTACCGCCGTCTGCGTTGGCAAATCTTCCTCGGGATCTTCTTCGGGTATGCGGCGTACTATCTGGTACGTAAAAACTTTGCGCTTGCCATGCCGTATCTGGTGGAGCAGGGCTTCTCTCGCGGCGACCTGGGGTTCGCGCTGTCGGGGATCTCCATCGCGTACGGTTTTTCGAAATTCATTATGGGGTCAGTGTCGGATCGTTCGAATCCGCGCGTATTCCTGCCTGCCGGGCTGATCCTCGCGGCAGCGGTCATGCTGTTCATGGGCTTCGTGCCATGGGCGACCTCCAGCATTGCCATCATGTTCGTGCTGCTGTTCCTCTGCGGCTGGTTCCAGGGGATGGGGTGGCCGCCGTGCGGACGCACCATGGTTCACTGGTGGTCACAAAAGGAGCGTGGTGGCATTGTGTCGGTGTGGAACTGCGCGCATAACGTTGGGGGCGGGCTTCCGCCGCTGCTGTTCCTGTTGGGGATGGCCTGGTTCAACGACTGGCATGCCGCGCTCTATATGCCAGCCTTTGGGGCGATCCTGGTGGCGATTATCGCCTTTGCGCTGATGCGCGACACGCCGCAGTCCTGCGGCCTGCCGCCAATCGAAGAGTACAAAAACGACTACCCGGATGATTACAGCGAGAAGCACGAAGAAGAGCTGACGGCAAAGCAGATCTTCATGAAGTACGTGCTGCCAAACAAGCTGCTGTGGTACATCGCGGTGGCGAACGTCTTCGTTTACCTGCTGCGCTACGGCATCCTCGACTGGTCGCCAACCTACCTGAAAGAGGTGAAGCACTTCGCGCTGGATAAGTCCTCCTGGGCCTACTTCCTGTATGAATACGCGGGCATTCCCGGCACGCTGATCTGCGGCTGGATGTCGGATAAAGTGTTCAAAGGTAACCGTGGCGCGACGGGCGTGTTCTTTATGACCCTGGTGACCATCGCGACGGTTGTTTACTGGCTGAACCCGCCGGGTAATCCATCAGTAGACATGGCCTGTATGATCGTTATCGGCTTCCTGATTTACGGTCCGGTGATGCTGATTGGCCTGCACGCGCTGGAGCTGGCGCCGAAGAAAGCGGCAGGCACGGCGGCGGGCTTTACCGGTCTGTTTGGCTACCTCGGCGGTTCAGTGGCGGCAAGTGCCATCGTCGGTTACACCGTCGACTTCTTCGGCTGGGACGGTGGCTTTATGGTGATGATTGGCGGCAGCGTGCTGGCGGTTCTGCTGTTGATCGTCGTGATGATCGGTGAAAAACGTCACCACGCTGAAGTGCTGGCGCGTCGTCAATAAGGAGCCTTGTCATGAAATTCACTCAACTTGCAGCCGGCCTGCTGCTGGCCGGTTTGATGACCGGCTCCGCGCTGGCGGCGGATAAAATCGTGATTGCCCATCGCGGCGCCAGCGGTTATCTGCCGGAGCATACGCTGCCGGCGAAGGCGATGGCCTATGCGCAGGGCGCGGATTATCTGGAGCAGGATTTGGTGATGACGAAGGACGATCGGCTGGTCGTTCTGCATGACCACTATCTTGACCGCGTCACGGACGTGGCGGAACGCTTCCCGGATCGCGCCCGTAAAGACGGTCGCTATTACGCCATCGACTTCACGCTGGCGGAGATCCGCTCGCTGACGTTTACCGAGGGCTTCGAGATTGAAAACGGCAGGAAGGTGCAGGTCTATCCGGGACGTTTCCCGATGGGCAAATCTGACTTCCGTATTCACACCTTCGAAGAGGAGATCGAGTTTGTTCAGGGGCTGAACCACTCGACCGGGAAAAACATCGGTATCTATCCGGAAATCAAAGCGCCGTGGTTCCACCATCAGGAAGGAAAAGACATTGCCGCTACGACGCTGGAGGTGCTGAAAAAGTACGGCTACACCAGCAAGCAGGATAAGGTTTTCCTGCAATGTTTCGATGCCGCGGAGCTGAAGCGCATCAAAACCGAGCTGGAGCCGAAGATGGGGATGGATCTCAATCTGGTGCAGCTGATTGCCTATACCGACTGGAACGAAACCCAGGAAAAACAGCCGGACGGGAAGTGGGTGAACTACAACTACGACTGGATGTTTAAGCCGGGCGCGATGAAGCAGATTGCGCAGTACGCCGACGGCATTGGGCCGGATTACCACATGCTGGTGGCGGAAGGCTCAACGCCGGGTCACGTGAAGCTGACGGCGATGGTGAAAGAGGCGCACACGAGCAACATGCAGGTGCATCCGTATACCGTGCGTGCAGACCAGCTGCCGGACTATGCGACGGACGTGAATCAGCTTTACGGCGTGCTGTATAACCAGGCGGACGTGGACGGGCTGTTTACGGATTTTCCGGATAGAGCGGTGAGTTTTTTGAAGGATAAACGCTGAAATTGCCGGGTGGCGGCTTCGCCTTACCCGGCCTACGAACTGCGGTTTTGTAGGTCGGGTAAGCGTAGCGCCACCCGACACTGTTACATCTCGATCTCTATATCGCCTTTTGCCCGGCAGCAGCAGGGCAAAATTTCCCCTTCACTGATAAAGGCCAGCGGTTCGGTCAGCCAGTCCACCTGGCCTGCGACCAGACGGCAGCGGCAGGAACCGCAATAGCCTTCACGACACTGGTACTCTACCTCTACCTGATGCGCTTCCAGCGCCACCAGCAGGGAAGGGTGCTCTTCCTGGCACAGCACCTCTGTACCCGAAAGGCGTAGCGTTACGCGGGTCATCAGAGCTGGAAATCGCTCAGATCGTCGGTGTTGACTTCAGAGTCAATCTGACCGACCAAATACGAACTCACTTCCACTTCCTGCGGCGCCACCTGCACGTTATCGGACACCAGCCAGGTGTTGATCCACGGAATCGGGTTAGAACGCGTCTGGAATGGCAGATCGAGGCCAACCGCCTGCATGCGGATGTTGGTGATGTACTCAACGTACTGGCAGAGAATATCTTTGTTCAGGCCAATCATGGAGCCGTCGCGGAACAGGTAGTCTGCCCACTCTTTCTCCTGCTGGGCGGCCTGCACGAACAGGTCGTAGCACTCCTGTTTGCACTCTTCCGCAATTTCCGCCATCTCCGGATCGTCCGTTCCGCTGCGCAGCAGGTTCAGCATATGCTGGGTGCCGGTCAGGTGCAGGGCTTCATCGCGGGCGATCAGACGGATAATTTTGGCGTTGCCTTCCATCAGCTTGCGCTCGGCAAAGGCGAAGGAGCAGGCGAAGCTCACGTAGAAGCGGATTGCTTCCAGCGCGTTGACGCTCATCAGGCACAGATAGAGCTGTTTTTTCAGCGCCCGCAGGTTCACGGTGACGGTTTTGCCGTTCACGGTGTGCGTGCCTTCGCCCAGCAGATGCCAGTAGCTGGTCATCTCGATCAGCTCGTCGTAGTAGTGCGCAATGCCTTCGGCGCGCTTCTGGATCTGCTCGTTGGTAACGATATCGTCAAACACCACCGCCGGATCGTTCACGATGTTGCGGATGATGTGGGTATAAGAGCGGGAGTGGATCGTTTCAGAAAACGCCCAGGTTTCTACCCAGGTTTCCAGCTCAGGAATCGAGATCAGCGGCAGCAGCGCCACGTTCGGACTACGACCCTGAATGGAGTCCAGCAGCGTCTGGTACTTCAGGTTGCTGAGGAAGATGTGCTTTTCGTGTTCCGGCAGCGCCTGGAAATCGATACGGTCGCGGGAAACGTCCACTTCTTCCGGACGCCAGAAGAAGGAGAGTTGCTTTTCAATCAGCTTTTCGAAGATGTCATATTTTTGCTGATCGTAGCGTGCCACGTTGACCGGCTGGCCGAAGAACATCGGCTCTTTGAGCTGGTCGTTTTTCGTCTGTGAAAAGGTGGTATATGCCATGAGTGTGTCCTGTGAGAGATTTTGTCAATCGGGCAAACAAAATCGTAGGCCGGGTAAGCGGAGCGCCACCCGGCATTTACATTAGATCTTACATGCGCCGCTTTCGCAGCCGTCGTCCTGAATTGACGGGGCCAGGTCGTCCTGTGCGTCTTCCGCACCGTCACGGGTGTTGTGATAGTACAGGGTCTTCACGCCAAATTTGTAGGCGGTGAGCAGGTCTTTCAGCAGTTGCTGCATCGGAACCTTACCTGACGGGAAGCGCGTCGGGTCGTAGTTAGTATTGGCAGAGATCGACTGGTCGATAAACTTCTGCATGATACCCACCAGTTGCAGGTAGCCGTCGTTGTTTGGCATTTCCCACAGCAGTTCGTAGTTATTGCCCAGCGTTTCGTAGTCCGGCACTACCTGACGCAGCACGCCATCTTTCGACGCTTTGATGCTGACGTGGCCGCGCGGTGGCTCAATACCGTTGGTGGCGTTGGAGATCTGCGAAGAGGTCTCGGACGGCATCAGGGCAGAGAGCGTGGAGTTACGCAGACCGTGCGTTTTGATGGACTCGCGCAGGCCTTCCCAGTCGAGGTGCAGCGGCTCGCTGACGATCGCATCCAGGTCTTTTTTGTAGGTGTCGATCGGCAGAATGCCTTTCGCGTAGGTGGTTTCGTTGAACCACGGGCACGCGCCTTGCTCTTTCGCCAGCTCGTTGGAGGCTTTCATCAGGTAGTACTGAATCGCTTCGAACGTCTGGTGGGTCAGGTTGTTGGCGCTGCCGTCGGAGTAACGCTTGCCGTTTTTCGCCAGCCAGTAGGCGAAGTTGATCACGCCGATACCCAGGGTACGACGGCCCATTGCGCCGCGTTTTGCCGCCGGGATTGGGTAATCCTGGTAGTCCAGCAGGGCGTCGAGCGCGCGAACTGCCAGCACGGCCAGCTCTTCCAGCTCGTCCAGGCTCTTAATCGCACCCAGGTTGAACGCGGAGAGCGTACACAGGGCGATCTCGCCGTTTTCGTCGTTCACATCGTCCAGCGGTTTGGTCGGCAGGGCGATCTCCAGGCACAGGTTAGACTGGCGCACTGGCGCAACGACCGGGTCGAACGGGCTATGGGTGTTGCAGTGGTCAACGTTCTGGATGTAGATACGACCGGTAGAGGCACGTTCCTGCATCATCAGGGAGAACAGGTCTACCGCCTTCACGCGCTGCTTGCGAATGCTGTCGTCTTTTTCGTATTTGGTGTACAGACGCTCGAACTCGTCCTGATCGGCGAAGAACGCGTCGTACAGGCCCGGGACGTCGGACGGGCTGAACAGGGTGATGTCTTCACCTTTCAGCAGACGGGTGTACATCAGCTTGTTGATCTGCACGCCGTAGTCCATGTGACGCACGCGGTTGCCTTCCACGCCACGGTTGTTCTTCAGAACCAGCAGGCTTTCCACTTCCAGGTGCCACATTGGGTAGAACAGGGTTGCTGCACCCCCGCGTACGCCGCCCTGAGAGCAGGATTTTACTGCCGTCTGGAAGTGCTTGTAGAACGGAATACAGCCGGTGTGGAACGCTTCGCCGCCGCGGATCGGGCTGCCCAGCGCGCGGATACGGCCAGCGTTAATGCCGATACCGGCACGCTGGGAAACGTATTTTACGATGGCGCTGGAGGTGGCGTTGATGGAATCCAGGCTATCACCACACTCGATCAGAACGCAGGAGCTGAACTGACGGGTAGGGGTGCGCACGCCAGACATGATTGGCGTAGGCAGAGAAATTTTGAACGTTGATACCGCATCGTAGAAACGCTTCACGTAATCCAGACGGGTTTCACGCGGGTAATTCGAGAACAGGCAGGCGGCCACCAGAATATAGAGGAACTGGGCGCTTTCGTAGATCTCACCGGTCACACGGTTCTGAACCAGGTATTTACCTTCGAGCTGCTTCACCGCCGCGTAGGAGAAGTTCATGTCGCGCCAGTGATCGATAAACCCGTTCATCTGCTCGAACTCTTCTTCCGTATAGTCTTCCAGCAGATGCGTGTCGTATTTGCCCAGCTCGACCATTTTCACCACGTGATCGTAAAGCTTCGGCGGCTCGAACTGGCCGTAGGCTTTCTTGCGCAGGTGGAAAATCGCCAGACGCGCAGCGAGGTACTGATAATCCGGTGCGTCGCGGGAGATCAGATCCGCCGCTGCTTTGATAATGGTTTCGTGGATATCAGACGTTTTGATGCCGTCGTAGAACTGAATGTGAGAACGCAGTTCAACCTGGGAGATAGATACGTTGTTCAGTCCTTCTGCTGCCCAGTCGAGAACTCGATGGATTTTGTCCAGATTGATACGCTCGGTGGTACCGTCGCGCTTTGTCACCAGCAGACTCTGATTCATGTGGGTTTTTACCTGTCCGTGAAATAAAAAATATCCCCCGCTTATCCACAGATCCGTCTTGTGACTAACTCTGTGGATAAATACTACATATAGGGGTTTTGCGATAAGAATAACGCTATATGGTGAGTATTCTAGTAAGGATTCTTTTCAGTACAAGGGTTGATTTTGACGTTAAATTGAGGTTGTGAAAGGGTAAAAAAGGCTAAGTCCTCGTGCCATAAGGCCTGGAAGAGATGTCAATATTCCAGAAAAAAAATTCAAAATTTGATCGAGTGCTGATTTCTTCAACGGGAGGTCAGAATTGCGCAACATGATGTCGCGCAATCATTATAAGAATAACGGATGACGTTAGTCGTTTTTGGCGGTTGTGTGCAACATATAGTTAACATCCACGCCCGGGGCAAGTTTGAATTTATCCGTTAGCGGGTTGTAGTGCAGGCCGGTAATGTGCTGCTCCTTAAGCCATGTCTGGTCAACCCAGCCCAGCAGTTCGGCAGGCTTGATAAACTTCTTCACGTCATGCGTCCCTTTCGGCACCATGCGCAGCACATATTCCGCGCCCACCACGGCCATCAGCCAGGCTTTGCCGTTGCGGTTGATGGTCGAGAAGAAGACCTGGCCGCCCGGCTTCACCAGTTTTGCACAGGCGTTCACCACCGACTGCGGGTCGGGAACGTGCTCCAGCATCTCCATGCAGGTCACCACGTCGTACTGGTGCGCATGGTTTGCCGCGTGCTCTTCCACGGTTTCCTGAACGTATTCTACCTGTACGCCGGACTCCAGCGCGTGAAGACGGGCAACCTGTAGGGGTTCGAAGCCCATGTCCAGGCCGGTGACGGTGGCCCCTTCGCGCGCCATGCTTTCCGCCAGGATGCCGCCGCCGCAGCCGACGTCGAGCACTTTTTTACCGAACAGACCGCCGGAACGCTCCGCGATATAGCCCAGACGCAGCGGGTTAATACGATGCAGAGGTTTGAACTCACCTTCGAGATCCCACCAGCGGGACGCCACCGCTTCAAATTTGGCAATCTCTTCGTGGTCAACGTTGTGAGCCACCGGGGATTTTTCGGCATTCATGGGCGCTTTTACTCCTTATTTAGCAAGACAAATGAGTATATCAGGCAATCCCTGTGAATAAAGCGTATAGGTTTACCTGTATCACCGCGGCTGTGTTATAATTTGCGACCTTTGAATCCGGGATACAGTAGAGGGATAGCGGTTAGATGAGCGACCTTGCGAGAGAAATTACACCGGTTAACATCGAGGAAGAGCTGAAAAGCTCCTATCTGGACTATGCGATGTCGGTCATTGTTGGCCGTGCGCTGCCGGACGTCCGCGATGGCCTGAAGCCGGTACACCGTCGCGTACTATACGCCATGAACGTATTGGGCAATGACTGGAATAAAGCCTACAAAAAATCTGCCCGTGTCGTTGGTGACGTAATCGGTAAATACCATCCCCATGGTGATTCCGCGGTGTACGACACCATTGTCCGTATGGCGCAGCCGTTCTCGCTGCGTTACATGCTGGTAGATGGTCAGGGTAACTTTGGTTCTATCGACGGCGACTCCGCCGCGGCAATGCGTTATACGGAAATCCGTCTGGCGAAGATTGCCCATGAGCTGATGGCCGACCTGGAAAAAGAGACGGTTGATTTCGTTGATAACTACGACGGCACGGAAAAAATTCCTGACGTTATGCCAACGAAGATCCCAAACCTGCTGGTGAACGGTTCGTCCGGTATTGCCGTCGGTATGGCAACCAACATTCCGCCGCACAACATCACGGAAGTGATCAACGGCTGCCTGGCCTACATCGACGATGAAGACATCAGCATTGAAGGGCTGATGGAGCACATCCCGGGCCCGGACTTCCCGACGGCGGCGATCATCAACGGTCGTCGCGGTATTGAAGAAGCGTACCGCACCGGTCGCGGCAAGATTTACATCCGTGCCCGCGCCGAAGTGGAAGCGGACGCCAAAACCGGCCGTGAAACCATCATTGTTCACGAGATCCCGTATCAGGTGAACAAAGCGCGTCTGATTGAAAAAATCGCCGAGCTGGTAAAAGAAAAACGCGTTGAAGGCATCAGCGCGCTGCGTGACGAGTCTGACAAAGACGGTATGCGCATCGTGATTGAAATCAAGCGCGACGCGGTGGGTGAAGTTGTGCTGAACAACCTTTACTCCCAGACTCAGCTTCAGGTCTCCTTCGGTATCAACATGGTTGCGCTGCACCACGGTCAGCCGAAGATCATGAACCTGAAAGAGATCCTGAGCGCGTTCGTGCGTCACCGCCGTGAAGTGGTGACTCGCCGTACCATCTTTGAACTGCGCAAAGCGCGCGATCGTGCTCATATCCTTGAAGCACTGGCCGTTGCGCTGGCGAACATCGACCCGATCATCGAGCTGATCCGCCGTGCGCCAACCCCGGCAGAAGCGAAAGCCTCGCTGGTTGCGCGTCCGTGGGATCTGGGCAACGTGGCGGCGATGCTGGAACGTGCGGGCGATGACGCCGCGCGTCCTGAGTGGCTGGAACCGGAATTCGGCGTGCGTGACGGTCAGTACTACCTGACTGAACAGCAGGCCCAGGCGATTCTGGATCTGCGTTTGCAGAAACTGACCGGCCTTGAGCATGAAAAACTGCTCGACGAGTACAAAGAGCTGCTGGAGCAGATTGCCGAGCTGCTGCATATCCTGGGCAGCGCAGAGCGCCTGATGGAAGTGATCCGCGAAGAGCTGGAGCTGGTTCGCGATCAGTTCGGCGACGAGCGTCGTACCGAAATCACGGCCAACAGCTCTGATATCAACATTGAAGATCTGATCAACCGCGAAGACGTGGTAGTGACCCTGTCTCACCAGGGCTACGTGAAGTATCAGCCGTTGACCGACTACGAAGCACAGCGTCGTGGCGGTAAAGGCAAATCTGCGGCACGTATTAAAGAAGAAGACTTCATTGACCGTCTGCTGGTGGCTAACACCCACGACACGATCCTCTGCTTCTCCAGCCGGGGCCGTCTGTACTGGATGAAGGTCTATCAGCTGCCGGAAGCGAGCCGTGGCGCGCGTGGACGTCCAATCGTCAACCTGCTGCCGCTGGAAGCGAACGAACGTATCACCGCCATCCTGCCGGTACGCGAGTACGAAGAGGGCGTGAACGTCTTTATGGCGACCGCGAGCGGTACCGTGAAGAAAACCGCACTGACCGAGTTCAGCCGTCCACGTTCTGCCGGGATTATCGCGGTGAACCTGAACGAAGGCGACGAACTGATCGGCGTGGATCTGACGTCCGGTTCTGATGAAGTGATGCTCTTCTCTGCGGCCGGTAAAGTGGTGCGCTTTAAAGAGAACGCCGTTCGCGCCATGGGCCGTACGGCGACCGGCGTGCGTGGTATCAAGCTGGCGGGTGAAGACACCGTTGTTTCCCTGATCGTTCCTCGTGGCGAAGGCGCAATCCTGACCGTCACCCAGAACGGTTACGGTAAGCGTACGGCGGAAAGCGAATACCCGACCAAATCACGCGGCACGCAGGGCGTTATCTCCATCAAGGTCACCGAGCGCAATGGTTCCGTTGTGGGCGCGGTGCAGGTGGACGACGCGGACCAGATCATGATGATCACCGATGCCGGTACGCTGGTGCGTACGCGCGTGTCTGAGATTAGCGTGGTGGGACGTAACACCCAGGGCGTTATCCTCATCCGTACTGCGGAAGATGAAAACGTCGTCGGCCTGCAACGCGTTGCTGAGCCGGTGGATGACGAAGAGCTCGACTCTATCGACGGCAGCGTCGCGGAAGGGGATGACGAAATCGTCCCGGAAGCGGACACCGATGATGACGCAGCGGATGACGCTGACGAGTAACGTCTCCTGACGCATAAAGGGCCGGTTTCCGGCCCTTTTGTTTTGCGTAAGCAGACAAGTGAACGTTGCGACAAGCCGCGTTTACCGCTACCTTAACCACATTCTTTTTTCCCCGATGGCGGAGCCTCGCCCCTTTGAAATACCTCGTTTCCTTTCGTACCACGCTAAAAGTCTCTCGCTATCTGTTTCGGGCGCTTGCGCTGCTGCTCTGGTTGCTGGTGGCGCTGCTCTCGGTGTTTTACATCGTTAACGCGCTGCACCAGAAAGAAGCGGAGATCCGTCAGGAGTTTAACTTAAGTTCGGATCAGGCCCAGCGCTATATCCAGCGCACGTCTGATGTGATGAAAGAGCTTAAATATATTGCCGAAAATCGACTGACGGCGGAGAACGGCATTCTGGCCCTTCGTGGACGAGATGAAAAAACCGAAGTACCTGATTTCGAACCGCTCTTCCCGGACTCCGATTGTTCAGCCATGGGCAAAGCCTGGCGTGGCTCGCTGGAGTCGCTTTCATGGTTTATGCGCTACTGGCGCGATAACTTCTCCGCCGCCTACGATCTGAACCGCGTCTACCTGATTGGCAACGAAAACCTCTGCATGGCGGATTTCGGCCTGCGGGATATGCCCGTCGAACGCGAAGATGCGCTGAAAAGCCTGCATGAGCGCATCGTGAAATACCGTAATGCGCCTCAGGAAGAGCGTGGAAACAACATCTTCTGGATAAGCCAGGGGCCGCGCATGGGCGTCGGCTATTTCTATGCCCTGACTCCGGTTTATCTCGGCAACCGCCTGCAAGCGCTGCTGGGTATTGAACAAACCATCCGCATGGAAAACTTCTTCACGCCGGGCAGCCTGCCGATGGGCGTGACCATTCTGGATGAAAACGGCCACCCGCTCATCTCCCTTGCCGGGCCAGAAAACCGCCTGAAGGTGGAGCCCAGCTGGATGCAGGAGCGGTCATGGTTTGGCTATACCTCCGGTTTCCGCGAGCTGGTGCTGAAGAAAAGTTTGCCGCCGTCGTCGCTGAGCATCGTCTACTCGCTGCCGGTGGACAAGGTGCTGGAGCGCATTCGCATCCTGATCCTTAACGCCATTTTGTTGAACATCGCGGTAGGCGTGGCGCTGTTTATGCTGGCGAGAATGTATGAGCGGCGGATCTTTATTCCGGCGGAAGCGGATGCGCAGCGTCTGGAGGAGCACGAGCAGTTTAACCGTAAGATTGTCGCCTCGGCACCAGTGGGGATCTGTATCCTGCGTACTCAGGACGGGACGAATATCCTCAGTAACGAGCTTGCCCATAACTACCTGAACATGCTTACGCACGAAGACCGCCAGCGGTTAACGCAGATCATCTGCGGTCAGCAGGTTAACTTTGTGGACGTGCTGACCAGTACCCACACCAACCTGCAAATCAGCTTCGTCCATTCGCGCTACCGCAATGAAAACGTGGCGATTTGCGTGCTGGTGGATGTTTCTGCGCGCGTGAAGATGGAAGAGTCATTGCAGGATATGGCGCAGGCGGCGGAGCAGGCCAGTCAGTCCAAGTCGATGTTCCTTGCGACCGTTAGCCATGAATTGCGTACGCCGCTGTACGGCATTATCGGTAACCTCGATCTGCTCCAGACCAAGGAGCTGCCGAAAGGGGTCGACCGTCTGGTGACGGCTATGAACAACTCCTCCAGCCTGCTGCTGAAAATCATCAGCGATATTCTCGACTTCTCTAAAATTGAGTCTGAGCAGCTGAAAATAGAACCGCGTGAGTTCTCGCCGCGCGAGGTGATGAACCATATCAGCGCCAACTATCTGCCGCTGGTGGTGCGCAAGCAGCTGGGGCTGTACTGCTTTATCGAGCCGGATGTGCCGCTGACGCTGCATGGCGATCCGATGCGTCTGCAACAGGTCATCTCGAACCTGCTGAGCAACGCCATCAAATTCACCGATATCGGCTGTATTGTGCTGCATGTCTGTCGGGCAGGGGAGTACCTGACCATTCGCGTGCGCGACACGGGGGTCGGCATCCCGGCGAAAGAAGTTGTTCGCCTGTTCGATCCGTTCTTCCAGGTGGGAACGGGCGTACAGCGCAACTTCCAGGGGACCGGGCTGGGCCTGGCGATCTGTGAGAAGCTGATCAGCATGATGGACGGGGATATCTCCGTCGATACCGAGCCGGGTATGGGCAGCCAGTTCACCATCCGTATTCCGCTCTATTCGGCACACTATCCGGCGAAAGCCACGGTCGACGGGCTGAGCGATAAGCACTGCTGGCTGGCGGTGCACAACGCCTCCTTACACGATTTCCTGACCTCGATGCTGACCAGCAGCGGCGTGCGGGTCTCACGCTATGAAGGCCAGACGCCGGACGCGGATGACATGCTGATCACCGACGTTGAGCCAGACCAGGCGTGGGCGGGACGCGGGGTGGTGATGTTCTGCCGCCGCCATATCGGTATTCCGATTGAGCGTTCGCCTGGGCTGTGGGTGCACAGCGTGGCGACACCGCACGAGCTGTTGGGCCTGCTGGCGCGCATTTACAGCGTACAGCTTGAGGACAGCGATGGCGCGACCGCGCTGGCCTCTCCTGATGAGCTGGCGTCGGTGAACGACGATATGATGATTCTGGTTGTCGACGATCATCCGATTAACCGTCGTCTGCTCGCAGACCAGCTTGGCTCTCTGGGCTATCAGTGTAAAACGGCCAATGATGGCGTGGATGCCCTGAATGTCTTAAGTAAGAACCATATTGATATTGTGCTCAGCGATGTGAACATGCCTAACATGGACGGCTACCGTCTGACGCAGCGTATCCGACAGCTGGGGCTGACGCTGCCGGTGGTCGGGGTGACAGCCAACGCCCTGGCGGAGGAGAAACAGCGCTGTCTGGAGTCCGGGATGGACAGCTGTCTGTCGAAGCCGGTCACGCTGGATGTCCTGAAGCAGACCCTATCCGTGTATGCGGAGCGGGTACGAAAAGCGAGACAATAAAAAAGGCCCGAAAGGGCCTTTTTTATTTCTCCGGCGGCTGTACCGGGTAAGCGCGAGCGCCACCCGGCGTAAACAGCGAAGATCAATCTTTGTCCGTTGCGCTCAGCGTCACGGAAGAGAGATAGTTCAGCAGGGCGATATCGTTATCCACACCCAGCTTCATCATCGCGGATTTTTTCTGGCTACTGATGGTTTTAATACTGCGGTTCAGTTTCTTGGCAATTTCAGTGACCAGGAAACCTTCAGCGAACAGACGCAGAACCTCACTCTCTTTTGGCGAAAGACGCTTGTCGCCATAGCCACCCGCGCTGATTTTTTCGAGCAGGCGTGAGACGCTTTCAGGGGTGAATTTCTTCCCTTTCTGTAGCGCCGCCAGCGCTTTTGGCAGATCGGTAGGTGCGCCTTGTTTCAGTACAATCCCTTCAATATCGAGATCCAGAACGGCGCTCAGGATCGCCGGGTTATTGTTCATGGTCAGAACAATGATCGAAATGTCCGGGAAGTGGCGTTTAATGTATTTGATGAGCGTAATGCCGTCACCGTATTTATCTCCAGGCATGGAGAGATCGGTAATGAGCACGTGCGCATCAAGTTTAGGCAGGTTGTTAATGAGAGCTGTGGAATCTTCAAATTCACCGACTACATTCACCCACTCGATTTGTTCAAGTGATTTGCGAATACCGAACAGTACAATCGGATGGTCATCGGCAATAATTACGTTCATATTGTTCATGTATAAGGCTACCTTGCTACAGCAAGCTCTTGACGTAAGCGTCAATGTCGCTGATGTATTTTTCAATGCCAGAGGCATCTTTCTCACGAATTAGATGTTCCAGCGTTTCACATAACTGCTTGCCGGGAACCAGATTAAGCATGGCAAACACCCCTTTAAGCCGGTGTGCTGTCTGTGCCAGCGCTGCAAAATCCTGCGCAGCGGACTCAGTATACAACCGCTTAACATCATCTGGTACTGTATCAACGAAGAGCGAATAATATCCGCTGGCATGGAGTTCTGCATTTTCATCGCCGCCTAACGGTGACTCCAGGATCTCTTCCTGCGCCAGATTCTCTTCAATCAGTTGTAATACAGCTTCCTGCATTGCATTGCTCATATTAAAGTTGACGCGCAGCTGCCCAGGGCCAATTTTCCGCACGCCTGGCTCATCATCGCTTAAAAGCAAGCCTGAGGCAGTAAGATTAGACGGATTATCAGTTAAAAATAGATCAAATTCTTGACTCGCGAGCCTTTCGTCCGGGGTGATGCAGGACGCGCCCCAGTTTTCTAACTGACGAACGACGATATTACGGATCTCGCTGGAGGTCACGTCCACCATCACGACCACATCATCCAGCAGACGCTCTTCATCCTCTTCCTGTGGATTCGCCGCCATTTTGACGTGTAAGGAGTAGCGGGTACCGAGGGATTCGCGGGCCTTGATGTTCAGATGGCCGCCCAGCTTGCGCGCCAGCTGATCGCAGAGCCAGAAGGTGAGGGCATTCGCCTTACCGTAGTGGTCACGCTGCGTATCGTTCAGGAACGGGAAGTGCAGGTTATCGATTTCGCTGACGGTCACGCCTTCGCCCGTATCCAGAATGCGGAACGTCAGGCGATCGTCGGTGGATTCATCGGTGCTGACTTCAAGGGTGATCTTGCCGATCTGCGTCGTGGTGACGGCATACTGGATCAGCATCATCAGAATGCGGCGCAGGGCATCACGATCGCCGTGACGCTCGTCGTTGGCCGGCAAATGGTTGTTGATCAACAGCTGGAGTCCCTTGCGCTTGATCACCGGCAGCACTTCCGGTACCACCTCATCAATCAGATCCTGGATGGAGAAGAGCGTCGGGGTGCCCTTCCAGATGTCGTTCTCCAGCATATTCGCCAGCTGGATTTCGTCCACCAGACGAACCAGCGAGTCGGCCTGGCTACTCAGCTGTCGGCTTTCCGGCGTGCTTAAATCAGCAATCTGCGTGGCGAGTGACTTCAGCGGTTGCTTAAAAGCATCGCCGATATTTTGCATAAACGCGGCGCGACCGTGCTGGTTCTTCTCGTACAGCCTTTGCGCCTGCTTGAGCTTTTTATTTACCAGCACTTCGCGATCCTGATCGCGAATAATGAAGATTTGCGTACGCGAGGCGACCTGGCTGCGGAACTGACGGATCTCATACAGTTCATTATTAATGGTGGCCTGGATAACGCCCTGATGCTGGTCCGCCATGGCCGTAATATTTTGCAGGTTAAGGTGCGGCAGAAGGTGGTCGGCAATTTTATTGCTCATGACCGTGCGGTTTGCTTCCTGATCGTGAACGAGCACCCCCAGCGGCAGCACGGAAATAATCTCTTCGTTTAAGGCACGCAGGACGCGCAGTTCGTTGCTGGTTCCTGAGGATACCGATGTCGAGTCGCTCTGGCGGCCCGACTGGAAACGGAAGGTGCTGTAGCCAAACAGCGCCAGCGCCAGCAGGCCGATATTCAGGAGTAGCGGCAGGAGAATGTTTTGCAGGGTATCAAGCATCAGGGTGCCAAAAGGCACCTGCCACACCAGCCGCATACCGGTTGAATTGAGCGATGAGGCAATCTCAATTTTTGAGCCATTAAAGGAGATCGCGACGCTGTCCGCGCCTTCTTTGTCCGACGGCGTGCGCATATTCTGGGTGCTGTTGTCTGGCTCCAGACGGAAACTGTCTAGCGGCATATCCGGCGGGATGAGATCGTTAATCGGCAGATCGAAGGCAACCACGGTCGCGAGATGGCCCGGCTGGTTAAAGGTGGTGCGCAGCGTAAAGTAATGGCCGTTCTGCCAGGCCAGGCGGCGTAGCGAAGAAAAACTTTCGCGCTCGTCCAGCGCGTTGGCCTGTTGCAACATTTCTGCCCGGCGGGAATCCACAATACTGCCAACGGTGGTCTCTTTAAAGCCGGACGAGAGGTCCTTAAGCGGCAGGGTAGAGACCAGGATCATGCTGTTGTCCTGGCCGTTCAGGTAATACATGGACCACGGAACGGTCTCGGCGCCCCACAGGGTGTCCAGATAGGAGGAGATCCGCTGCGTCATCTCCAGCGTTGCGCTGTCGTGCGAACCGAAAATCAGGGCTTCAGTTTTGCGCTGCGGTTTTTCAAGGTAATAAACATCCTGCTTAAGGCGCGTTTCCTGCAACCCTTCGCCTGACGAGGTGGCAGGCGCGGCGGCGATATTGTCGTAGATTTGCCAGGTCGCATAGCGCCACGTATCAATACGCTTATGCACCGCGTGGGTGATATCGACGATTTGATAGCTTTTATCTTTAAGCCAGGTGTTCACGGCGCTCTGGACCATCACCCCCATTGTGACTAACAGCACAACGATCAACAGAAGAAAGAAGCGGGTGATGCTGCCCGGTAGAAGGGAGAATTTGCTCGGGGCGGTAGTTTCTGTCTGACTCATTGATGTGTTTAACCCGTAATGGCCGCGCGGTAATGGGATAGGGCAGTATAAAGGGTAATAACCGAATTTCCAGCGTCGTTATCGGCATGACCTTGACTTTTTATCTGTCGCAACCCGCTTCAACGACATCCGGGTAAAAGATGTACAAAACCCAGTCAAATGTACAAATACGCCGTCACAACGGCTGAAAAATAGCACGAATTAACAAGAAATTAATTGCGGCTACAAAAAAAGAATTCTGTAAACGCCAACGCTGAATTTAGTTAATAGTCGTTATCATTACAGGCGGGTAGCACATTAAATGTCTGCTGACGTAAAGAAAGGTAAAAAAAAACCGAATGCGAAGCATCCGGTTGAATTAGGGATAAACAGACATTCAGAACTGAATGACGGTAATAAATAAAGTTAATGATGATAGCGAGAGTTATTTTAGTGGTGTTGAAGGGAATTTTTTTGTCATTCAGTGCGGTACTGTTTTTTAAGTTAATTTATTGAAATTTTTACGATATATTTTTGTTTTGATTATCCGTGCTATATTTTTAAACTTTTGATGCTCTGTGAAAGTTCCTTGATATTTACAAATTGAAACATCTTGATGGTAAAGTGAAACATCTTCAAAGTTTTCGTATCATATTCCTGTTGGATTATTCTGCATTTTTGAGGAGAATGAACTTGCCGACTGGTTAAGAGGGTTGACCAGTAAGCAGTGGTAAATAATAAGGCATATAACAGAGGGTTAATAAAATGAAAGTTAAAGTACTGTCCCTCCTGGTACCAGCTCTGCTGGTGGCAGGCGCAGCAAATGCGGCTGAAATTTATAACAAAGACGGCAACAAATTAGATCTGTACGGTAAAGTGGATGGCCTGCACTATTTCTCCGATGACGACGGTGCAGACGGCGACCAGACCTACATGCGTCTGGGCTTCAAAGGCGAAACTCAGGTTAACGATCAGCTGACCGGTTACGGACAGTGGGAATACCAGATCCAGGGCAACTCTGGCGAGAACGAAAACAACTCATGGACGCGTGTAGCGTTCGCTGGTCTGAAATTCGCTGATGCGGGTTCATTCGACTACGGTCGTAACTACGGCGTTGTTTACGATGTCACTTCCTGGACCGACGTTCTGCCGGAATTCGGCGGCGACACCTACGGTTCTGACAACTTCATGCAGCAGCGCGGTAACGGTTTCGCGACCTACCGTAACCAGGACTTCTTCGGTCTGGTTGATGGTCTGAACTTTGCGTTACAGTACCAGGGTAAAAACGGCAGCCCAAGCGGTGAAGGCCAGACCAATAACGGTCGTGACGCGCTGCGTCAGAACGGTGACGGCTACGGCGGCTCTCTGACCTACGATCTGGGCGAAGGCTTCGCACTCGGTACGGCTGTCACCAGTTCTAAACGTACTGATGACCAGAACGCGCCAAACTACTTCGGTAACGGCGATCGTGCTGAGACCTACACCGGCGGTCTGAAATACGACGCGAACAACATCTACCTGGCTGCACAGTATTCTCAGACCTACAACGCGACCCGCGTTGGCGATCAGGGCTGGGCTAACAAAGCACAGAACTTCGAAGTGGTTGCTCAGTATCAGTTCGACTTCGGTCTGCGTCCATCCGTGGCTTACCTGCAATCTAAAGGTAAGGACATCGAAGGCTATGGCGATCAGGATATCCTGAAGTATGTTGACGTGGGCGCGACTTACTACTTCAACAAAAACATGTCCACCTACGTTGATTACAAAATCAACCTGCTGGATGAAAACGACTTCACTCGCCGCACCAGCATCAGCACCGACGATATCGTAGCGCTGGGTCTGGTTTACCAGTTCTAATTGCTCATACTGCAACAAAGGGGCCATCAGGCCCCTTTTTTCATGCTTTTTTAGGGTCTTACAAATACGCTGTTTTAGTGTACTCTTGCCGCCCTGGCATGAGGATAATAACCAATGGAAATGACTTTTTTGCGCGCCAGCTTTCTGGCGACTGTTTTACTCCTGACCGCGTGTGACTCTTCTACGCAGCCCGCAAAAATCGAGGCGCCAGCCGCGACGGTGCTGGAAGGGAAAACCATGGGGACCTTCTGGCGCGTCAGCGTGATGGATATTGATAAATCCCGCGCTGAAGAATTACGCGGAAAAATTCAGGCGCAGCTGGATGCCGACGATCAGCTGCTCTCGACGTATAAAAATGACTCAGCGCTGATGCGTTTCAATCGCTCCAGCAGCACCTCGCTGTGGCCGGTGAGCGAAGCGATGGCCGATATCGTCACGGAATCTATGCGCGTGGGCTACAAAACCAACGGCGCAATGGATGTGACCGTGGGGCCGCTGGTCAATCTGTGGGGATTTGGCCCTGACAAACAGCCGGTGGCTACTCCCGATCAGGCCGCCATCGACGACGCCCGCGCCCGTACAGGGTTACAGCATCTTTCGGTGATCGGCCAGTACGGTCAGCAATACCTGCAAAAGGATATTCCCGATCTGTTTGTGGATCTCTCTACGGTAGGCGAGGGGTATGCGGCGGACCATCTTGCGGCCCTGATGGCGCAGGAAGGCATTCCCCGTTACCTGGTTTCCGTAGGTGGCGCGCTCGTCAGCCGGGGCATGAACGCCAGCGGCAGGCCCTGGCGGGTGGCTATCCAGAAACCAACCGACCAGCAGAACGCGGTGCAGGCGATTGTCGACATCAACGGGCACGGTATCAGCACCTCCGGCAGCTACCGCAACTATTACGAACTGGACGGCAAACGTATTTCGCACGTTATCGATCCGCAAACCGGACGCCCCATTACCCACAATCTGGTATCCGTTACGGTGATAGCCCCAACTGCGCTGGAAGCGGACGCCTGGGATACCGGACTGATGGTGCTCGGCACGGAGAAAGCCAAAGAGGTGGTGCGCCAGGAAGGGCTGGCCGTCTATATGATCACCAAAGAGGCTGACGGGTTTAAAACCTGGAGTTCACCGCAGTTCAACAGCTTCCTGGTAAGCGAGAAAAATTAAAAAGCAAGGTTGCGGGTTTTTGTTCGGTGGCGTTCAGGCAGGCTAAGCGTATGCTTGTAAGAGGAGCCGATGATGAAAAACACAACCTATCTCACCGATGAGGATCGCTGGCAGGCCGTTCTGGCCCGCGATCCTCATGCGGATAACCAGTTTGTTTTTGCCGTGCAGACGACCGGCATTTATTGCCGCCCGTCCTGCCGCGCCCGCCACGCGCTGCGTAAAAATGTCTGCTTCTATCCTGATGCTCACCAGGCAGGGCTGGCGGGCTTCCGTCCCTGTAAGCGCTGTTTGCCGGACCAGGACGATCCTATGGCGCAGAAAAAGGCCCGTATTGCGCTGGCCTGCCGGCTGCTTGAGCAGGATGCCGCGCTGAACCTTGACGCGCTGGCGCAGCAGGTTGCCATGAGCCCGTTCCATTTCCACCGCTTGTTTAAATCCGTTACCGGCATGACGCCGAAAGCCTGGCAGCAGGCCGCGCGCGAACAACGCCTGCGCAGCACGCTGGCGCAGGGCGGTAAAATCACCGATGCCGTTCTGGCCGCCGGGTTCCCGGACAGCAGCAGCTATTACCGTAAAGCCGATGGCGCGCTGGGCATGACGGCCAGACAATACCGCAACGGGGATGCCGCGGTTCGCTATGCCATCAGCGACTGCTCGCTGGGCCGCTGTCTGGTGGGGGAAAGCGAGCGCGGGATCTGCGCGATACTGCTGGGGGATGACGACGCCGCGCTGACGGCCGAGCTGCTTTCACTGTTTCCGCTTGCCGTCCGTGAACCGATGGAAGGTGCGTTTGCCGGGCGGATCCGTCAGGTGATTGCCTCTGTCGACAGCCGCGCAATGCCCCTGACGCTGCCGCTGGATATCCGCGGTACCGCCTTCCAGCAGCAGGTCTGGCAGGCGCTACGGGCTATCCCCTGCGGTGAAACGGTAAGCTATCAGCAGGTGGCAAAGGCCATTGGCAAACCCAACGCCGTGCGCGCCGTGGCGGGGGCCTGCGGCGCCAATAAACTGGCGATCGTGATCCCCTGTCACCGCGTGGTGCGTAACGACGGTGCGCTCTCGGGCTATCGCTGGGGGGCAGCGCGTAAGGTACTATTATTAAAACGTGAGGCGAATAAACAGGAGGGATAATGCTCGATCTTTTTGCGGAGGCTGAACCCTGGCAGGAGCCGCTCGCGCCGGGGGCGACGATCCTGAGACGCTTCGCGCTTTCCCGCGCGGCGGCGCTGTTCGACGGTATTGATGCCGTCACCGCCCGTTCGCCGTTTCGCCATATGGTCACGCCGGGCGGGTATACCATGTCCGTGGCGATGACCAACTGCGGCGAACTGGGATGGGCGACGAATGCGCGGGGCTATTTATATGCGCCGAACGATCCGCTGACGGGGCAGCCGTGGCCACCAATGCCGGAGGCGTTTCAGGCGCTGTGCCATGATGCCGCCGTCGCGGCAGGCTATCCTGATTTTCGACCCGACGCCTGTCTCATCAACCGCTACGCCGTCGGGGCAAAACTCTCCCTGCATCAGGATAAGGACGAGCCGGATCTGCGCGCGCCGATTGTCTCGGTATCCCTTGGGCTGCCCGCTGTCTTTCAGTTTGGCGGGCTGCGGCGCAACGACCCGCTAAAACGGCTGATGCTGGAGCATGGCGATGTGGTGGTCTGGGGCGGTGAGTCACGGCTTTTTTACCATGGTATTCAGCCGCTTAAAAATGGCGAACACCCGGTGGCGGGGGCGTTTCGCTACAACCTTACGTTCCGGCAGGCAGCGTACAGAGAATAAAAATAAGAATTATTCTTGATGTGTGTGAAAGGCAGTTTACACTGCTGGCTGATTTTTCTTGTCCGGATTGCTCTGCATGCAACTACTTCTTCTTGTCTGGCGGCAGTACCGCTGGCCTTTCATCGCGGTAATGGCGCTAAGCCTTGCCAGCGCGGCGCTGGGGATTGGCCTGATTGCCTTCATTAACGTGCGTTTGATCGAAATGGTCGATACGTCACTCTCCGTCCTGCCGGAATTTCTGGGATTACTGCTGCTGCTGATGGCGGTCACGCTCGGATCGCAGCTGGCGCTGACCGCGCTCGGCCACCATTTCGTTTTCCGTCTGCGCAGTGAGTTCATCAAACGTATTCTCGACACCCAGGTTGAGCGCATCGAACAGCTGGGAAGCGCCTCTCTGCTGGCGGGGCTGACCAGCGACGTGCGCGCCATTACCATCGCGTTTGTACGTCTGCCGGAGCTGGTGCAGGGGATCATCCTGACCTTTGGCTCGGCGGCCTATCTCGCCTGGCTCTCCAGCAAAATGCTGGCCGTGACGGCGTTGTGGATTGCGATCACCATCTGGGGCGGGTTCCTGCTGGTCTCCCGTGTCTATAAGCACATGGCGGTGCTGCGCGAAACGGAAGACAAGCTCTATAACGACTACCAGACGGTGCTGGAAGGGCGCAAAGAGCTGACGCTGAACCGCGAGCGCGCCGAGCACATCTTCAATAACCTCTATATTCCTGACGCGCACGAATATCGTCATCATATTATTCGCGCCGATACGTTCCACCTGAGCGCCGTGAACTGGTCCAACATTATGATGCTGGGCGCCATTGGCCTGGTGTTCTGGATGGCGAATAGCCTGGGGTGGGCGGATACCAACGTGGCGGCCACGTACTCCCTGACGCTGCTGTTTTTACGCACGCCGCTGCTGTCGGCCGTTGGCGCACTGCCGACGCTGCTGAGCGCTCAGGTCGCCTTTAACAAGCTGAAGAAGTTTGACCTTGCGCCGTTTAAGGCCGAGTTCCCGCGTCCGCAGGCTTTCCCGAACTGGCAAACGCTTGAGCTGCGTAACGTTACCTTCCGCTATCAGGAGAGCGCGTTCTCCGTGGGGCCGATAAACCTGACCCTTCACCGTGGCGAGCTGCTGTTCCTTATCGGCGGCAACGGCAGCGGCAAATCCACCCTGGCGATGCTGTTGACGGGGCTCTATCAGCCGCAGTCGGGTGAAATTTTGCTGGATGGCAACGCGCTGAGCGCGGAGAAACCGGAGGACTACCGCAAACTCTTCTCGGCGGTATTTACCGACGTCTGGCTGTTCGATCAGCTGCTGGGTCCGGAAGGGCAGCAGGCGGATCCCGCGCTGGTGGAGAAGTGGCTTGCGCACCTGCAAATGTCACACAAGCTGGAGCTCCAGGATGGCAAAATCCTCAATCTCAGGCTGTCGAAAGGGCAGAAGAAACGCGTGGCGCTGCTGCTGGCGCTGGCCGAGGAGCGCGACATCATCCTGCTGGACGAGTGGGCAGCCGATCAGGACCCGCACTTCCGCCGCGAGTTTTATCAGGTGCTGCTGCCGCTGATGCAGGCGATGGGGAAAACCATTTTTGCCATCAGCCATGACGATCACTACTTCATTCACGCCGACCGTCTGCTGGAGATGCGCGACGGCAAGCTGAGCGAGCTGACCGGTGACGAGCGCGATGCTGCGTCACGGGATGCGGTGGCGCGAACGGCCTGAGTGCGATTGTGCCGGGTGCGCCCGGCACGTTAATTTTTCATATATGACGATTTTTTCTCCATCCCGACACGCCGTTTATTCTTATTTACATATCCCCGCGCTATGCTTAAAGCCAACCTATTTCATGGATTTATGATTAATGTCGTTATTAAAGAAAAACAGCGCAAGGCAGCGTGACCAAGAGCGTGCGCGCCTCATCTGGCTCCTGACGACCGATAAAGCGGTGACGTCAACGTTATTGGGTAAGCTGACCCTGGCTGAGCAATATGATGTCGGCACGCTGGCCGACGATATTGCTGAGGTAGGTGCGCTGGTAGCACATTTACCGCCCCCGGATCTGGCGGATACGCTGGAGGCGCTGCCTTCCGAGGAGCGCCACGCGCTGTGGCGGCTGGTGCAGGATCACGAGCGCGGTCAGGTGCTGCTTGAAGCGTCGGAAAACGTCTGGGATGACCTTATCGATGAGATGAGCGACCGGGACATTCTCGACGCCCTGCAAACGCTGGATATCGACGAGCAGATCTACCTTGTACAGCACCTTCCGCGAAACCTGACCGGTCGCCTGCTGGCTTCCCTGCCAGCCGAGGAACGGGCGCGCGTGCGTCAGGTGATGCACTACGAGAAAAACAGCGTCGGCGCAATCATGGAGTTTGGCGTTATCACCGTGCGTCCGGACGTCACCCTGGGCACGGTGCAGCGCTACCTTCGTCGGCTCGGCAGCATGCCGGACAACACCGACAAACTGTTTGTCACCTCGCGGGACAAAACCCTGCTCGGCGAGCTGGAGCTTAAAACGATCCTGCTGAACAGCACCCAGCAGCGGGTGAGTGAGGTGATGGAAACCGAGCCGATGGTGTTTTCGCCGGAAGACGATGCCGAAAAAGCGGCGCGTACTTTTGAACGTGATGACCTGGTGAGCGCCGCGGTGGTGGATTCCGTGGGCAAACTGATGGGGCGTCTGACCATCGATGAGATCGTTGATGTGGTCTATGAAGAGACCGATAACGACCTGCGAGCCCTTGGTGGGATCAGCGCCGAAGATGACGTTCATGCCTCCGTCGGCAAGGCCGTCAAAACGCGCTGGGCGTGGCTCGCCATCAATTTATGCACCGCGTTTGTGGCCTCCCGCGTCATCGACGGCTTCGAACATACTATTTCTCAGCTGGTAGCCCTGGCTTCTCTGATGCCTATTGTGGCGGGGATCGGGGGGAATACCGGTAACCAGACTATCACCATGATCGTTCGCGCCCTGGCGCTGGAAAATATTCAACCGGGTAATTTTTCGTGGCTGATCTTCAGGGAGATGGGCGTTGCGCTGATTAACGGCCTGGTCTGGGGCGGCATCATGGGCGGCATCACCTGGTGGCTGTACGATGATATGGCGCTCGGTGGGGTCATGATGCTGGCGATGGTGCTGAACCTGCTGGTGGCGGCGATTATGGGCGTGATTATCCCGCTGACGATGACCCGTCTGGGGCGCGACCCCGCAGTGGGGTCGAGCGTGATGATCACCGCTATTACCGATACCGGCGGTTTCTTTATTTTTCTTGGACTGGCGACGATTTTTCTTCTGTAGCCAGCGCCTTTTGCTTCAGTCGGGCAGGGAGGATGAACATCATCACAATCCCGCCCAGCACGCCAATCGCCAGGTTACCGGTGGAAACCGTTGCCACAACCGTCACCAGCATCACGACGGTTTCCGCCACCGGCGCGTTTTTCAGCGTTCCGGGCTGAACGCTATGCCAGCTAAAGGTCTTGACGGCCACAATTGCCATAATACCCGCCAGTACCGCCATCGGGATTTTAGCCATTACCTCGCTGAGCGCCGTGACCAGTACCAGCAGCACAACGCCTGCCGCAAGGGTGGAGATACGGCTTCTGCCTTTGCCCATCTCCACGTTAACGATGGTTTGCCCAATCATCGCGCAGCCCGCAATGCCGCCGTAGAACCCGGCCATGATATTTCCTACGCCCAACCCAATGCTCTCGCGGCGCTTGCTTGAAGGGGTCACGGTCAGTTCATCCACCAGCTTAGCCGTCAGTAGCGATTCCAGCAGGCCAACGAAGGCGATACTCAACGCGCACGGCCAGATGATGCTCAGCGTCTCCAGGTTAAGCGGCACCAGCAGTTGCGTAAAGCCAGGCAAACCGCCGCTCATGGAGCCTTCATCACCCACCGTTGGCAGAATTTGTCCGCTGGTGACGGTAAACAGCGTCAGCACCACAATGGCAATCAGCGGGGAGGGGACGCTTTTGATATAGCGTGGCACCCACAGCACAATCAGCAGCGTCAGCACGAACAGGCCCACAATCAGCGGGCTTCGGCTCCAGAAATGGGGAACCTGGGCAAAGAAAATCAAAATGCCAAGGGCGTTAACAAACCCGGTCATCACCGACTGGGGAATAAAGCGCATCAGCCGCGCCATACCCAGCGCGCCGAACAGGATCTGAATCACGCCCGCCATCACTACCGCAGGCAGAATGTACTGTACGCCGTGTTGATGAACCATCGGACCAATAACCAGCGCGACGGAGCCCGCCGCCGCGGTCACCATGGCCGGACGCCCGCCGAGCAGGGAAAGGGCAAAGCAGAGCACCACGGAGGCGATAAGGCTCACTTTCGGGTCCACGCCCGCAACCACGGAAAACGAAATCACTTCCGGGATCAGCGCCAGCGCGGTAATCACGCCGGCCAGGGTTTCGCGCATCAGACGTTGAGGCGAACGTAAAACGGTGGCGACGTGGCCTTCATGGGGTACAGACGAATGGGGTAATGACATAAGAATTCGCTAGTTTGGGCAGGCTTCCGTGCGCGCGATCACAAAGTGCAGCATAATAGCCAGGAAAATCGCCTGGTGCCAGCCTGCCTGTCAAAACCCCAAAAACAATCCATCATTAAATTTCACAATTACAATAATTTCGTAACCTTTAAACAATATTTAAAAGTTGTTACCGTGCCCCCGCAGCGTGTTTCACCTGTAATTTCTACGCATCAAGCACTATTCAACTAAGGCATAAATGATGAAAAAAATGACTGCCGTGCTCTTTTCACTGGCCGTGGGGCTGAACGCCGTCTCGCTGGCGGCGAAAGCTGACGCACCAAAAGAGCAGGAAACGGATGTCCTTTTAATTGGTGGCGGCATCATGAGCGCTACGCTGGGCACGTATCTTCAGGAATTAGAGCCGAACTGGTCCATGACCATGGTCGAGCGCCTTGATGGCGTGGCGCAGGAAAGCTCTAACGGCTGGAATAACGCCGGGACGGGGCACTCGGCACTTATGGAACTGAACTATACGCCGCAGAAAAAGGACGGTTCCATTAGTATCGAGAAGGCGGTAGAGATCAACGAAGCGTTCCAGATCTCACGCCAGTTCTGGTCTCACCAGGTGAACAGCGGCGTGTTGCACAATCCGCACTCCTTCATCAACACCGTACCGCACATGAGCTTTGTGTGGGGCGATCAAAACGTCAATTTCCTGCGCGCGCGTTACGCTGCCCTGCAACAGAGCACGCTGTTCCGCGGGATGAAATACTCTGAAGATCACGCTCAAATCAAAGAGTGGGCACCGCTGGTCATGGAAGGACGCGATCCAAACCAGAAAGTGGCGGCGACCCGCACTGAAATTGGTACTGACGTTAACTACGGTGAAATCACCCGTCAGCTGGTGGCCTCTCTGAAGAAAAAAGTGAACTTCAACCTGCAACTCAGCTCCGAAGTGCGTGGTTTCAAGCGCAACGCGGATAACAGCTGGAGCGTGACCGTTGCCGATCTGAAAAACAACGAAGCCGAGCATGTCATTAAGGCGAAGTTCGTGTTTATCGGTGCGGGCGGTGCAGCGCTGAAACTGTTGCAGGAGTCCGGTATTCCGGAAGCTGACGACTACGCGGGCTTCCCGGTCGGCGGCCAGTTCCTGGTGTCGGAAAACCCGGAAGTGGTTAACCGTCATCTGGCTAAAGTGTACGGTCAGGCCTCCGTTGGCGCGCCACCGATGTCCGTTCCCCATATCGACACCCGTATGCTGGACGGTAAGCGCGTGGTGCTGTTCGGGCCGTTCGCTACCTTCTCTACCAAGTTCCTGAAAAACGGTTCCCTGTGGGATCTGCTGAGCGCGACCACGACGTCGAACGTCAAACCTATGATGGACGTTGGGCTGGATAACTTTGATCTGGTGAAATACCTGATTAGCCAGGTGATGCTTTCTGATGACGAACGCTTCGAGGCGCTGAAAGAGTACTATCCGCAGGCGAAGAAAGAAGACTGGCGTCTTTGGCAGGCGGGTCAGCGTGTACAGATCATCAAGCGCGATCCGAAAGAGGGCGGCGTACTGCGTCTGGGTACCGAAGTGGTGAGCGATAAGGATGGCACCATTGCCGCGCTGCTGGGGGCATCCCCGGGTGCGTCTACCGCTGCGCCAATCATGCTGCACCTGATGGAAAAAGTGTTTAAGGATAAAGTGTCCAGCCCGGAATGGCAGGCGAAGCTGAAAACCATTATTCCATCTTACGGTACGAAGCTGAACGGTAACGTTGACGCCACGGAGCAAGAGCTGGAATACACCAGCCGCGTTCTGCAACTGCAATACGTCAAGCCGCAGGCTGCGGATGCGGCGCCAAAGGCGGAGCTGAAGCCACAGGCAGAAAACAAGCCGGTTGCGGATATCGCGCTGTAGCGTAAAAAAGCCGGGTAAGCGTGAGCGCCACCCGGCTTTTTTTTAACGAACTACCGCCTGCCCGACAGTCTCATCTGCCTTCCACACGCGATATTTCACATCTACGTTTTCCGGCGTATAGACGACAATTGGCAGCTTGCTGTTATAGCGCAGCAGACTGTTATCACCCAGATACGCGGTAATAAATTTCTTCTCTTTCTTGCCGTCCGGACACGCCATCATGGTAGAGACCGGTGACGTTACTTTGTCGAAGACATAGTAGTCATAACCCCAGCCTTCCAGCGTTTTGCTTTCCAGCTTGCCGCCCAGACGATGCTGGTTGCAGTCCACTTCCAGCGTCTGGCCGATTAACAGCTCAACTTTGAAATTTGCTTCATCCTGCTGGGCCGGGAGCTGAATAACCTGGCGCTTCATCCCTTTGTCCGCTTGCGGATACGGGGCAACTTTTTCCAGCGGCTGCTCTTTCTGGGTTTCGCTGGCAAAAGCGCTGGTGCTGGCGCACGCAGCGGCGAGGAGGGCGATGGCAAATTTAGGTGCGTTTTTCACTGTCATTCCTTTTTTGTCAAAACGATCCGGGAAAGACTAACATAATGTACGTGAATGGTTGGCGCAATTTACTCATTTTTTCAATTTAAATGGAGTAATACACTGCTTTAGTGTTCTTTTTGTGGTGTTTAATGCTGCGTTGGAGTCGGGGCGGCGATCGTGTTATTTTACGCGTTAATTATTGTTATTTATCTGTAAAGGGAGGAGAGATGGTAGGGGAAAAACTGAAGACACCTGAAGGCCGCAAGTTCCTGCTGGCGTTACTGGTTGTATTTATGATTGCTGCCGCATGCGTGGGGCGCGCAACCATTGTCGGTGTGATCGAGCAGTACAACATTCCGCTCTCTGCGTGGACAACCAGCATGTTTGTCCTGCAATCGGCGATGATCTTTGTTTACAGTCTGGTGTTCACCGTCCTGCTTGCGATTCCGCTGGGGATTTTCTTTCTCGGTGGGCGTGAGAAGCACTGACCTTACTGCATGTGGGTACAGGCAATAAAAAACCAGCCATAAGCGGCTGGTTTTTTTGTGTATTTTTGGTCGGCACGAGAGGATTTGAACCTCCGACCCCCGACACCCCATGACGGTGCGCTACCAGGCTGCGCTACGTGCCGACGCATAAAAGGAATACTACTCGATTCCTTTTTGATTGCAAGGGGAAAGCAGCGCTAACTGATTCATAAATAATCAGTTAGCGATAAAGCGCTTCTCGTCTGTCAGCACCTGCAACAGCAAACTGAGCTGCGGTTTCTGATCTTTGAGCTTCTCACCTTCGAGATTATACGTCTGGTAATTCCCGTTGCTGTTGAGCACCAGGGACAGCGTCGGCGTGGTCACCACCAGCGTATTTCCGCCGGCAGCCGTGACCCAGTTATGACGGCGCGTGGCGCTAAAGAGGTCCTGTCCCTGCGAGTACTCATTCGCCGGCGTGCTGACGTGCAGCAGTCGTTGCATTAGCGTGGTCATGACGTCTTTATGGTCGGTCAGCATGTTGATGCGCTGCGCGGGCGTGCCCGGCCAGTGGATCACCAGGGGAACATGCAGGTTGGGACGCGACCATTCCATGCCCTTCGCCTCGTCGCCGAGCGGCACGCCGTGTCCCGCCGTAATAATGACGACCGTATTGTCCAGCTTGCCCGCGTCGCGCAGGGCGGTCAGCACGCGGCCAATCTGCGCATCGACGTCACCCGCCGCACGGCTATAGCGGCGCGAGAAGCCTTTCTGATTGCTGTCATCAAGCGTTGTGCCGTTAAACGCAACCCAGGAGAACCAGCGGTTATCTTCCTGCGCATAGCGCTTCAGCCAGTCTATCCACTGGTCAGCGGTCCGATCGTCAGACTGGCTCTGCGCGGCAGGCAGTGAGAAATCAGACAGCAGCGCCTGGCGGTACAGCGAGCTGTTGAAGCCATCGGAGGCGAACAGCCCCAGCTGGTAGCCCTGCTGATTAAGCCCGGTAATCAGCGCGGCCGGAATACGGGCAGACAGCACGCCGTCCATATAGCTCGGTGAAATGCCGTAGAACAGGCCGAAAATACCCGCGTCGGTCGAATTACCGGAGCTCATATGCTGAGTAAATGCGATGTTGTTCTGCGCGAATTCAGCCAGGGCAGGCATCTGTTTCTCATAGCGAGAATAGTTCAGGCCATCAACGGTAATCAGCAGCACGTTCTGACCGCGGCCCATGTCGCGATATTTCAGATCGCTCAAAGGATACTGCACGCTAACCGCTTCCGGATTACCCTGTTCCACCAGACGACGCTGGTACTCCTGCGCATCCAGCAGGCCGTGTTTTTCCAGGAAACGACGCGCCGTCATCGGATAGGAGAGCGGCAGATTCGCGCGCTGCATGGTAATCGGGCGGTAGAAGTTCGCATCTGCCCAGATATACATCAGGTGCGAACCGATAAATGAGGCGAAAAAGAGCGCCGCGACGGGCTTCGCGTAATGGCGGCGTCGGGTCAGACTGCGGAGCTTTTGCCAGCTCCACGTGGCGAACAGCATTTCAATCAGCAGGATTATTGGCACGCTGATAAACATCAGCTGCCAGTCGCGCGCGGTCTCGTTCTGATCCGGGTTAATCACCAGCTCCCAGACGATAGGGTTCAGGTGCAGGTGGAACCGGGTGAAGACTTCGCTGTCGATAAGCAACAGGGTCATGCCCGCCGTCGCAAGGATAGCGGACAGGAAGCGCATCAGCCGCTGCGACATGACGATAAACGTCAGAGGGAACAGGATCAGCAGATAGGTGGCGAAAACCAGAAAGCTAAAGTGACCAACAAGGCTCATCCACGAGTAGACTCGCCCGGTTAACGTGGTTGGCCAGTCCGCCACAAACAGATAACGGCAGCCGAGCACCATCGCCAACAGAATGTTGAACAGGGCAAACCAGTGCCCCCAGCTGACCATCTGGGAGACTTTTTCACGGTAGCGCTGACGATTCGTCACCATAAACTGTTGTTCGTTTCCCTTAGTGTGCCTGGTCGTCGCTAACGGAGGACTGCAATGCCTGGGCGAAAGATTTGGCGATCGCCTGACGCTGAGCCGGAGCAACGCTGGTATTAATCAGATTGGTAACCATATTTCCCAAAACCATCAGGGAGAGATCGGTTGGCGTTTTATGTTTTTCCAGTACGTTGACCAGCTCACCGAGCAGTTGTTCAACGTGTTCGTCACTGTAGCGGGAATGTTGTGGCATAAATCAAAATCAGTTTGTTGAGAGAAGGGCGACATATTACCGTAGCAACAGCTTTTTTTCCCCTTTTTTATCTTCTGTTGCACACATGCGTTGGTGGTGGTTGAATACCGCCCGGTCTAAAAGGAGAGTTTATCATGAGTCTGGAAATCAACCAGATTGCCTTGCACCAGCTTATCAAGCGTGATGAGCAAACCCTTGAAGTGGTGCTGCGCGATTCGTTACTGGAACCAACGCCTACCGTTGTCGAGATGATGGCGGAGCTGCATCGCGTCTACAGCGCGAAAAATAAAGCCTATGGCTTGTTCAGCGAAGAGAGCGAGCTGGCGGATAGCCTGCGCCTGCAACGTCAGGGCGAAGAGGATTTCCTGGCGTTCAGCCGCGCTGCCACGGGCCGTCTGCGTGACGAACTGGCGAAATATCCCTTCGCCGATGGCGGTATCGTCCTGTTCTGCCACTACCGTTATCTGGCGGTAGAGTATCTGCTGGTAACCGTGCTGAATAACTTAAGCAGCATGCGCGTGAACGAGCAGCTGGATATAAGCTCAACGCACTATCTGGATATTAACCATGCGGATATTGTGGCGCGTATCGATTTAACCGAATGGGAAACCAACCCGGAATCAACGCGCTACCTGACCTTCCTCAAAGGCCGCGTGGGCCGCAAAGTGGCGGATTTCTTTATGGACTTTCTCGGCGCCAGCGAAGGGCTGAACGCCAAAGCGCAGAATAAAGGTCTGCTCCAGGCGGTGGATGACTTTACGGCTGAGGCGCAGCTTGATAAGTCTGAGCGTCAGAACGTGCGTCAGCAGGTTTACAGCTACTGCAACGAGCAGTTACAGGCCGGGGAAGAGATTGAGCTGGAGTCGCTGTCCAAAGAGCTGGCGGGCGTCAGCGAAGTCAGCTTCCAGGAATTTACTGCGGACAAAGGCTATGAGCTGGAAGAGAGCTTCCCGGCGGATCGCAGCACCCTGCGTCAGCTGACGAAATTTGCCGGCAGCGGCGGTGGGTTAACCATTAACTTTGATGCCATGCTGCTCGGGGAACGTATCTTCTGGGATCCGGCCACCGATACGCTGACCATTAAAGGTACGCCGCCGAACCTGCGCGATCAGCTCCAGCGTCGCACCTCAGGCGGTAAATAACGGCCATAAAAAAACCCCGCAGAAGCGGGGTTTTTCTCGACAGGTTTGCGATTACGCGCGAACGAAGTCGATGTGAGACAGTTTTGGCTTGAACGGGTGACGCTGAACAGCCTGAACTTTCACTTTTTCTTCTTTACCGCCAACAACGATGGTCAGAACTTCGCTGTAGAATTCAGCTTTAGTCTGCATGTTCCATACTTTGTCGTGATCCAGTTCGATAGCAACTGGAGCAGCTTCGCCACCGTAAACGATAGCCGGGAACTTGTTAGCGGTACGCAGGCGGCGGCTCGCACCCTTACCCTGCACGTTACGTACTTCTGCTTCGATAGTGAACATTGATTTCTCTCTGTATTTAAAACCCTGCTACAGGCGACCCAGCAGCAGGTGAGTGTTCTGCCTCACGGATGTGAAGCGGGCGGCATTTTATACTCAAATGGCGCGCGCATCAACGAAAAGTCCCGCTAACCGCGTAATTCGTTCGCCCGCCGGAAGCGCCCTTCATAGTCAAAGACCTTCTCACGCACCTGCCAGAACTGGCCTTTTTTGCGGGCGACAACGAAATCGGGATGGCGCAGCAGCACCTGCTGGTGCACGATATCCGCCACGGTTATCCAGCGCAGCGGCACGCCGGGCGTGCGGGTATGCGGGCGGATAAAAAGTTGTTCGAACGCGGTTCGCTGGGCGGGCGTCTGAACCCTGAACCGCTCGCTGACGTCTGCGCCGTCCTCGTCGTAATAGGTGATTTTTAGCCACTCGCCTTTTTCATCCGCGCCGGGCTGTAGCGCCATGCCGGAACAGCGCAGCACCAGCGCATCCTTCAGCTTCAGCGCCGCTTTCAGCATGTCGTCCGGGTCGACCAGCACCGTGTCGCACTCCCGACAGCGGCGGGCAGCGATGTCGTTCTCGGCGTTGCACTGCGGGCAGTTTTTGAAGCGGAAGCGGAAGTCGCACTGCTCGCGATGACCGTCGTCGTCTTCAAACCAGCCCTGACAGCGGCGGCCAAAGTGCTCAATCAGCGTGCCGTCGGCGGTGGTTTTGCCCCAGAAAGTGTTGGCAAACCCGCAGGCCGGGCAAAATACCTGTACCGGCACGTTGTCGCTTTTGCCTTTTGGCGTGCCCACTTCCGGGGAGTAGAGATCGTGCGGGTTACCGGCGTAATCAAGGATCAGGCAGTCGGTTTTGCCCGGCGCCAGGCGCAGCCCGCGCCCGACAATCTGCTGATACAGGCTGACGGATTCGGTCGGGCGCAGGATCGCAATCAGGTCGACGTGCGGGGCGTCAAACCCGGTGGTTAATACGGAGACATTCACCAGGTAGCGGAACTGCTGGGCTTTGAAGGCCTCAATCAGGCTGTCGCGCTCCGGCCCGGGGGTTTCACCGGTAATTAACGCCGCGTCGTCGGCGGGCAGCAGCCCCGTGATTTCGCGCGCGTGTTCGACGGTGGCAGCAAAAATCATCACCCCTTTACGCGTTTGCGCGAACTCTTCAATCTGGCTGATGATATGCGGCGTGATCCGCTTCTGTTTTTTCAGCTCATGGTTAAGATCCGCCTCGCTGAACAGCCCGTTGCTCTGCGCCTGTAAGCGGCTGAAATCATACTGCACGACCGGCATATCCAGCCGTTCCGGCGGCGTCAGGTAGCCGTGCTTGATCATGTAGCGCAGCGGAAGCTCATAGATACAGTCGCGGAACAGGGCTTTTTCGTCGCCACGCACCATGCCGTGATAATGGAACTGATAAATCCAGCCCTTGCCCAGACGAAACGGCGTGGCGGTCAGGCCAAGCAGACGTATCTGAGGATTCACCGCTTTCAGGTGAGTGAGGATTTGCTGATACTGGCTGTCGTCGTCATCGCTGATGCGGTGACATTCGTCGACAATCAGCAGGGAAAACTCGCTGCGAAACAGGTCCAGGTTGCGGGCCACCGACTGTACGCTGCCAAACACCACTTTTCCGTGACTCTCTTTGCGCTTCAGCCCGGCAGCAAAAATGTCGGCCTCCAGGCCGAGCGCACAGTATTTGGCGTGGTTTTGCGCCACCAGCTCTTTGACGTGCGCCAGCACCAGCACGCGCCCGCGGGCCAGGCGCGCCAGTTCGGCAATCACCAGGCTTTTACCGGCTCCGGTCGGGAGCACGATGGCGGCGGGTTCCCGGTGCTTGCGAAACCAGGCGAGGGTGGCATCAACGGCTTCCTGCTGATAGGGGCGTAGTGTGAAAGTCATGGCTTCTCTATTCAGTTAACTCGCATATAGTATGCCACGAAACTTTTTCCCTTGAGTGGCGCAACCAGACCATTATACTGAACTGTTTCTGACTGCTTCTTTTTCGGACGCGTAGTCCGACTTCCAGCACCATTAAGGCAAAAAAGATTTCATGCGACTTGATAAGTTTATCGCTCAGCAACTCGGCGTAAGCCGCGCTATTGCCGGGCGTGAAATTCGCGCCAGCCGCGTAACCGTGGACGGCGACATTGTGAAAGACAGCGCTTTTAAACTCCAGCCCGACCACGAGGTGGAGTATGACGGCAACCCGCTGACCCAGCAGAATGGCCCGCGCTACTTCATGCTCAACAAACCGGAAGGGTACGTCTGTTCAACGGACGATCCGGATCACCCGACGGTGCTCTACTTCCTGGATGAGCCTGTGGCGCACAAGCTGCATGCGGCAGGGCGTCTGGATATTGATACCACCGGCCTGGTGCTGATGACCGATGACGGGCAGTGGTCGCACCGCATCACCTCCCCGCGCCATCACTGTGAGAAAACCTATCGGGTGACGCTGGAATCGCCGGTCTCGGATGACACGGCAGAGCAATTCGCGAAAGGCGTTCAGCTGCATAATGAAAAAGATCTGACCAAACCGGCGGTGCTGGAAGTCATCACCCCAACGGACGTCCGTCTGACCATCAGTGAAGGCCGCTACCACCAGGTGAAACGTATGTTTGCCGCCGTGGGCAACCACGTGGTGGGGCTGCATCGTGAGCGTATCGGCGCGATTGAGCTCGATCCCGACCTTGAGCCAGGGGAATATCGCCCGCTGACGGAAGAAGAGATCGCCAGCGTCGGGCTGCCTTCACGCTAAATTCAGGAGAACCCTGTGACCACCAGGCCACACTCGTCGTTTAAAATTGTGTTTATCCTTGGCCTGCTGGCCATGCTGATGCCGCTGTCTATCGATATGTATCTGCCCGCGCTGCCGGTGATTTCCGCGCAGTTTGGCGTACCGGCGGGCAGCGCGCAGATGACGCTCAGCACCTACATCCTTGGGTTCGCGCTCGGCCAGCTCTTTTATGGCCCAATGGCTGACAGCCTGGGGCGTAAACCGGTTATTCTGGGCGGAACGTTGATATTTGCCGCGGCGGCGGTGGCCTGCGCGCTGGCGCAGAGTATCGATCAGCTGATCGTGATGCGTTTCTTCCATGGCCTGGCGGCGGCTGCGGCAAGCGTGGTCATCAACGCGCTGATGCGTGACGTTTACCCGAAGGAAGAGTTCTCGCGCATGATGTCGTTTGTCATGCTGGTCACGACCATTGCGCCGCTGGTCGCTCCCATGGTGGGCGGGGCGGTGCTGGTGTGGTTCAGCTGGCATGCGATTTTCTGGATCCTGGCGATTGCCGCGCTGCTGGCCTCGGTGATGATCTTCGTCTTTATCGATGAAACGCTGCCGGTCGAGCGACGCCAGAAGTTTCACGTTCGCACTACGCTTGGCAACTTTGCCTCGCTGTTTCGCCACAAGCGTGTGCTCAGCTATATGCTGGCGAGCGGCTTTAGCTTTGCCGGGATGTTCTCGTTTCTGAGCGCGGGGCCGTTTGTGTACATCGAACTGAACCACGTATCACCCCAGCACTTTGGCTACTATTTCGCGCTGAATATCGTGTTCCTGTTTGTCATGACCATTATCAACAGCCGCTTTGTCCGGCGGGTCGGGGCGCTGAATATGTTCCGCGCCGGGCTGTGGATCCAGTTCGTGATGGCTATCTGGCTGGTGGTGAGCGCGCTGTTAGGCGTCGGCTTCTGGGCGCTGGTGGTGGGCGTGGCGGCGTTTGTCGGATGCGTGTCGATGGTCTCGTCCAACGCAATGGCGGTGATCCTCGACGAATTCCCGCATATGGCGGGCACCGCCTCGTCGCTGGCAGGGACGTTCCGCTTCGGGATTGGCGCGATAGTCGGAGCGCTGCTCTCAATGGCGACGTTTAATACCGCCTGGCCGATGCTGTGGGCGATCGCCCTCTGCGCGACCAGCTCCATCCTCTTCTATCTGTATGCCAGCCGGCCGCGTAAGACGGCGCATAAATGAACGCTTAAGGCCCGATACGGGCCTTTTTGTTGACCCATATCAACCAACCCTTCGTTCGTTTACCCTGTGTTTGTTTCTTTTATGTAAAATCTATTTATGTAAAAAGTCACATCATTGTATTTAAAAAGGTTGAGTTAGATCGCAGAAACGGGTACATATAGCGCCGACGCGAGCCTGTGACGCCTATAAAATCCGCTAAACAGTGCAGGTTGGCGATGATGTGTTACTATAAATGTAAATAAATTGTGAAGTAAATTTGCTTCCGGGGAACTGAACGTGAATACATTACAACTCTCCATTGTCCATCGCTTGCCCCAGAGCTATCGCTGGTCGACGGGTTTTGCAGGTTCGAAAGTTGAACCGATTCCGCAAAGCGTTGCAGGGGAGGATAATTGCCTGGTGGCGCTCAAGCTGCTCAGCCCGAGCGATGAAAACGCGTGGCCGGTTATGGAACGTCTCAGCCAGGCGCTGACGGATATCGAAGTAGACAGCTCCGTGCTGGAATGCGAAGGTGAGCCGTGCCTGTTTGTTAACAGCCAGGATGAGTTTGCCGCGACCTGCCGCCTGAAAAACTTCGGCGTGGCGATTGCCGAACCGTTCTCCGGTCAATATCCCTTCTGAGTGCTAGTCAGCGGACAATAGCTGGCGCGTGTAATCCTGCGTCGGCGCGGTAAATACGCGCTGGCACTCTCCTTGCTCAACAACCTCTCCCTGCCGCAATACCACCACCTGATGGCAAAGCGCACGCACCACCTGTAAATCGTGGCTGATAAAGATATAGGCCAGCCGATGCTTTTCCTGTAGCCCCTTCAGCAGCGTCAGGATCTGCGCCTGCACGGTGCGGTCCAGCGAGGACGTCGGCTCGTCCAGCACGATCAGCTCCGGTTTCAGGATCAGCGCGCGGGCAATCGCGATACGCTGGCGCTGGCCGCCAGAAAACTCTGCCGGGTAGCGGTGGCGGGTTTCGGGATCTAACCCGACTTCCGCCAGCACCCGCTTCACCTCACTTTCGCGCTGATGTGCCGTCAGCGCGGGCTGGTGAACGCGCAGGCCCTCCTCGACAATCTGCAACACGCTTAGCCGCGGGTTCAGCGAAGAGTTCGGATCCTGAAATACCACCTGCATGCGCGGGCGGACGGGCAGCATTTGGCGGCGGCTCAGGTTTTGCAGCGGCATGCCGTCAAAGAGAATGTCTCCCTGCGAGGCAATCAGGCGCAGCAGCGCCAGGCCGGTGGTGCTTTTGCCCGAGCCGGATTCGCCCACAAGCCCAAGCGACTCACCCGCACGCAGAGAGAAGCTCATGTTTTTCAGGACATGATTATGATCAACCACGCGGCGCAAAATGCCCTTGCGGATCGGGAATGACACCGACAGCCCCTCAACCTTCAGCAACGGCGCGCTGTCGGCGTTAAGCGGAACCGGGTCGCCAGAAGGTTCGCTGTCCAGCAGGCGCCGGGTATACGGGTGCTGAGGCGCGCTCAGCAGGGCGGATGCCCTGTTCTGTTCCACGCAGCGGCCGTTTTGCATCACGGCCACCGCGTCAGCGAGCTTTTTCACGATGCTCAGGTTATGCGTAATAAAAAGCAGGCTCATGTTCAGCTCGTCGCGAAGCTCGCGCAGCAGTTGCAGAATTTGCGCCTGCACCGTGACGTCCAGCGCGGTGGTGGGTTCATCCGCAATCAACAGCTCGGGGCGCGTCAGCAGGGCCATCGCGATCATCACGCGCTGGCGCTCGCCGCCGGAAAGCTGGTGCGGGAAATCGTTCAGTCGTTTCGCCGCATGACGAATGCCGGTGCGCTCCAGGCAGTCCAGAATTTCACCCCGCGCCGCCTCTTTACGCATCCCCCGATGAAGTGACAGCACTTCATAGAGCTGTTTTTCCAGCGTATGCAGTGGGTTAAGCGACACCATCGGCTCCTGGAAAATCATGGCAATTTTATTGCCGCGAATGCCGCGCAGGGTTTGCTCATTCGCATTCAGCAGCGATTGCCCATGGAACAGAATGTCTCCCTGCGGATAGCTGACCGGCGGGGAAGGGAGCAGGCGCAGCACCGAAAGTGCCGAGACGCTTTTACCGGAACCGGATTCCCCGACCAGCGCCAGCGTCTCTCCGCGCTGGATCTGCAACGATAAATCCGTCACTACCGTGCGTGATTCGCCCTGCTTTGAAAACGCAATCGACAGGTTTTCTATGCTCAGAAGAGGCCGGGTCATGTCATACCGCCTTGTTGGGATCGAAGGCATCGCGCACGGCTTCGCCAATAAAAATCAGCAGGGAAAGCAGCACCGCCACGGAAAGGAATGCGGCGATGCCCAGCCAGGGGGCCTGAAGATTATTTTTGCCCTGTAACAGCAGTTCGCCAAGGGACGGTGAGCCCAGCGGCAAACCGAAGCCCAGAAAATCGAGTGACGTCAGGGTGGTGATGGAGCTACACAAAATAAATGGCAGGAAGGTGAGGGTCGCCACCACCGCATTGGGAAGCATATGGCGGAAGATGATTGCGCGATCGCTCACGCCTAACGCCTGCGCAGCGCGAATATAGTCGTAATTTCGCGTGCGCAGAAACTCCGCGCGCACCACGCCGACCAGCGCCATCCAGCCGAACAGGACGGTGATCCCGAGCAGCCACCAGAAGCCAGGCTGAACCACGCTGGAAAGCAGGATTATCAGAAACAGCGTCGGCATACCGGACCAGACTTCAATCACGCGCTGCCCCCACAAATCGATTTTCCCACCGTAATAGCCCTGCACGGCGCCCGCCACGACGCCCATGATGCTGGAAAAGAGCGTCAGCATCAGTCCAAACAGGAGCGAGATGCGGGTGCCGTAAAGAATGCGCGCCAGCACATCGCCGCCGTTCGCGTCCGTTCCCAGCCAGTTCTGCGAGGAAGGCGGGGAAGGGAAGGGGGTGGAGGTGGCATAGTTGATGCTGTTCGCGCCAAAGCGAATCGGTGCCCAGATCGCCCAGCCGTGCTGCGCGATCTGTTCACGCAGCCAGGGATCCTGATACTCGGCTGGCGTCGCAAACGGACCGCCAAAATCGCTTTCGCTATAGGTAGTAAGTACCGGCACGTACCAGCGGTCTTTGAAATGCACCAGCAGGGGTTTATCGTTGGCAATCAGTTCCGAACACAGACTTAAGGCGAACAGGACGGCGAAGATCCACAGGGACCAGTAGCCGCGACGGTTGTGGCGAAAGCGAGCCCAGCGGGCCTGATTGACGGGGCTTAAACGCGACATCAGCGGCCCTCAAAATCGATACGGGGATCGACCAGCGTGTAGCTGATATCGCTGATGATATTCAGCAGCAGGCCGATCAGGGTGAAAATGTACAGTGTGCCAAACATCACCGGATAATCACGGGAGACGGTGGCCTCATAGCCCAGCAGCCCTAATCCGTTGAGAGAGAACATCACTTCTATCAGCAGCGAGCCGGTAAAAAACATACTGATGAACGTGGCGGGAAAACCGGCAATCACCAGCAGCATGGCGTTGCGAAAAACGTGCTTCCACATAATCTGCTTTTCACCGACGCCTTTGGCGCAGGCGGTGACCACGTACTGTTTGCGGATCTCATCGAGAAAGGCGTTTTTGGTGAGCATCGTAAGCGCCGCAAAGCCGCCAATAACCGTTGCCAGCACCGGAAGCGTGATGTGCCAGAAGTAGTCGGTGATTTTCTGATACCACGGCAGCGTGCTGAAATCCGCGGAAACCAGCCCGCGCAGCGGGAAGAGGTCGAAATAACTGCCGCCGGCAAAAAAGACAATCAGCAGCACGGCGAACAGAAACGCCGGGATCGCGTAGCCAATAATAATGAACGTGCTGCTCCAGATATCGAAACGGCTACCGTTGTGGACCGCTTTGCGGATCCCCAGCGGAATGGAGACCAGATAGATGATCAGCGTTCCCCACAGCCCGAGCGTGATGGACACCGGCAGGCTTTGTTTGATCAGGGTTAACACCGAGGCGCTGCGAAACAGGCTGTCGCCAAAATCGAAACGGACGTAATCCCAGAGCATGTTGAAATAACGCTCGTGCAGCGGCTTGTCGAAACCATAGCGGTGGGTGATCTCGGCGATCACCTCCGGATCCAGCCCACGGCCGCCCCGGTAGTGGCTTTCGCTGATATTGCCCACGCCCGTCCGGGCATGGCTGGCGCCCATCCCTTCGCCGCCGCCGCCCGGCATGCCGCCAGCGTGACCAAATTCTATTGCCGCAATCGCCTGGTCCACCGGGCCGCCGGGAGCAATCTGCACGATAAAAAAGTTAATGGTGATGATGGCCCACAGCGTCGGGATCACCAGCAGCAGCCGGCGGATAAGATAAGCGCCCATCGTCACTCCTTAACGCCGCGCTGCGGGCAGTTTTGCGGCTTTATTCACGTCATACCACCACGTATCAAAACCAAGCGTATAAACCGGGCGAACGGCTGGCAGGGAGAATTTGTCCCAGCGGGCCACGCGATCTTCACCCATGTACCACATCGGCAGCATGTAATAGTTCCAGGTTAACACCCGGTCAAGCGCGCGCCCGAGCGGCAGAAGTTTCTCTTTATCGCCCTGAGCGGCCACGATTTTCGCAATCAGCGCATCAATCACCGGGCTCTTGACGCCCGGTGCGTTGTAAGAGGAGTTGATATAGCCCGATGCCCAGGAGATTTGCAGATCTGAGCTCGGCCACGGCTGCGCGGCCCACAGGCTCTGCATCATGTCGTAATCGCGGCTGCGCTTGCGGTTGGTAAGCTGCGCGATATCCACCTGGCGAATATTCATGATCACCCCAAGCCGGGCAAGGTTCTTTTTAAAGGGCAGCACCCACTGGTCGTTCGCGCCGGAGGCAATCAGCAGTTCGAAGCTCAGGGGTTTACCGGTTTTGGCATTCACCCGCTGCTGGTTTTTCAGCACCCACCCGGCGTCATCCAGCAGCTTGCTGGCTTTCAGCAGATTTTCACGGTCGAACCCGTTTCCGTCGGATTTGGGCGGTTCAAATACGCGGGTGAACACCTCCGGCGGCAGCTGCGCTTTCATCGGAGCCAGCAGAACCAGTTCATCCGCGTTGGGATAATCACGGGCGGCGTAGTCGGTATTCTGAAAATAGCTGTTCGCCCGGCTGTAGGCTCCGTAGAACAGCGCTTTGTTCATCCATTCAAAATCAAACGCCAGGGTAATGGCTTCACGCACCCGACGATCGGAAAACACCGGACGCTGGATGTTAAATGCCAGCCAGCGCGTATCTTGCGCAGATTCATTTTTGTGTTCGTCTTTAACGATATAGCCTTTCGCGAAGTTTTTTCCGATATACCGGGTAGCCCAGTTTTTGGCGCTGTTCTCGACACGTAAATCAAACGCGCCTGCCTTAAACGCCTCGAAGGCCACGTTGTCATCGAGGTAGTAGTCGTAGCGGAGGGTATCGAAGTTCCAGCGGCCACGGTTTACCGGCAGCGCGGCAGCCCAGTAATCTTTTACGCGGGAATAGATCACATACTGGCCCATGCGCCAGTCGGTAATGCGATAGGGTCCCCCGGCCAGCGGCGGGGTAGAGAGGGGATCGCTCAGCTTATGGTTTTTCCAGAACGATTCAGGCATGACGGGCAGGGAGAACAGGCTCAGCATGTTCTCTTTGTTCGGCTCACTCAGTTCGATTCGCACGGTCAGCGGGGCGATGGCTTTCACCGTGGTGCCCTTGTACACCAGACGAAACTGCGGTACGCCCTCGGTCATAAATTTATGAAAGGTGAACGCCACGTCGCGGGCGCTAACCGGGGAGCCGTCATGAAAACGCGCCTGCGGATTGATCGCGATTTCTGCCCAGCTAAAATCATCAGCGTAACGCACGTTCTCGGCAACCAGGGGATAATAGCTGCCGGGCTCGTCGTCGGAGGTGACAAACAGCGTGTCATAGAGGGATTCGGTTCGGGCTGCCGCCACGCCGCGGAGGGCAAAGCGGTTAAAGTTATCAAACGTTCCCGTGGCGGAAAGCGTCACGTTCCCGCCTTTGGGTGCGGCGGGGTTCACGTAATCGTAGTGGGTAAAGTTGACCGCGTATTTCGGCTCGCCTATGACGGCAAAGGCCGTGCTTTCTTTGATGGACTGCGCCTGGCTCGACAGGCTCACCAGCGCCAACAGCATCACTACAACGCGCATAATCATCGTGCGGCGGATCCCTTTGTTCACAGGCAGGCTCGGTTGAGGAGAATAATAAGTGACTGCGCCGCGATTGTGAAATTATTCCCCGAGCGTGACGTCGGGTTGCCACGTCTTAAACTCCTCCAGCGGCATCGGGCGGCCGATCCAGTAGCCCTGAAGATAGTTCACGCCATGCTCGCGCAGCCACGCCGCCTGCTCAGGTGTTTCAACGCCCTCGGCGACGGTTAACATATTCAGGCGTCCCGCCAGCGTCAGCACCGCGTCAAGCACCGGCGAGGTGACGGTCTCCGTCCCGATGGCGTTGACAAAACCGCGATCTATTTTCAGGTAATCCATGGTGAAGCGTTCAAGATAGATCAGCGCGCTGTGGCCGGTGCCAAAATCATCGATGGCGATTTCAAAACCTTCATCGTGCAGCCATTCGAACAGTTGATTAGCCTCGCGGTGGTTAATCATGTCGCGCTCGGTTATTTCCAGCACTATCTGGAAATGATCGGGTGGCAGGGCGGCGGCAAAGGCGAGCATATCCTCTTTAAAGCTTTCCGCATGCAGATGACCGGGCGCGATGTTTATCCCGAACTTGGCGCCGGGTGGAAGCCGCGTTTGCAGAACCGGGGCATCGCGAACGATCAGGTCAAAAAGGTGCAGCGTCAGCGGAACGATCAGCTTCTGCGCTTCGGCGAAAGTGATAAAGGCGTCCGGTGGGATTTCACCCATTACCGGATGCTTCCAGCGCATCAGGACTTCCAGCCCGGTCATTTTGAGCGACTGCGCATCCACGACGGGTTGATAGACCACGTAAAACTGGTCGCGCTTGATGGCCGTGAGGATCTCTTTCCCGGGATTCAGACGGATAGTGAGAATATAGAAGTTCAGCAGACCCGCCGCGATGCCGCAGACCAGGCCGAAAAAGACGGCGTACAGCACCTCATCGGTCGTCCAGGCCTGCGCATAGACGTTTACGGTCAAAGGAATATTTTTCAGCGTGGCGGTGCGCGCAGGGACGTCAGGCAAATCACTTGCCTGAACCAGCATTTCGGACCGGGTGGACAACGCAGAATCGCCTATGACGATGGCAATGCCGGCAAACTCATCCTGACGCGAGGTGTAGAGAAGATATGGCGACAGGTTGAGGTTGACGGAGGTAAACACGCCGCCGTCTTTCACCAGCGGATTGCGATACCAGATGGCAATCGCGGGCTTATCCGGCAGCATGGGCGTGCCCGGCAGGAGCGCGATATCAACAGGTTTGCTGATATGTAATTGAGGAATAAGCGTTTCCATCGGAGTATTCATCGGGCCTGTTGCTGAAGAGCAGAAGGCCTGTTTATCCCTGACCAGCAAAAAGGCGCGCACGTTAATGCTGAAGGCCGCGCGTGAGGTCAGCGCCGCGCTGACTTCGTCACAGCTGTTCAGCGTGAGCGGCTGGAGCTTATCAATGGACGTTTTGAGCTCGTCAAAATAGCCCTCCATATAGACGCTTAAATCCGTAATGAGGGTGTCGAACCTGACTTCTCGCTTGTGATAACTCCAGTAAAACTGTAACGCACCCAGAAGCAGGGCGGTGAATAACCCCGTAAGAAAACTGAGAAACAGTATCTTGCGATTGCTGGAGAAGTAGCGGGTAAACATAGATGTCGTGATTCCTGAAATGCCGCTGGATGTCTATCAGTGTAACGGGCAAAAAAAAACACTGCCGGAGCAGTGCTTTTTTTTATCGTATCGCCAGCCAAGGGATAACCAACGATACGACAGCAAGATTAACTACGGCTCAGAACGCGGCGAGCTTCGTTGTAGCGCTTTTTCCAGTAAGGTTCGTTCATGCTGGAAATCGTCACGCCGCTGCTGGTAGAAGCATGGACAAACTGATCGTTACCGATATAGATGCCAACGTGCCGACCGGTTGAACCCGCTCTGAACAGGACTAAATCTCCGGTGCGCAGTTTAGTACGCGAAATGGACTTGCCCATTTCCTGCTGTTCATAGGTAGAACGCGGAAGGTCTAACCCAAACTGCTCGCGGAACGTACGCTGTACGAACGCAGAACAATCGATGCCTTTCTTGGTGCTGCCGCCCAGACGATAACGCACGCCTTTCCAGTCAGCATACTGATCCATAATGCGCGACTTAACGTCGAGATTACGTACCATATTTTCAAATTCATCCTGAGAGGCTTGCAGTGAAGAGGAATCTTCCATTCCCACAACACGCGTCTCAGGATGCATATTCTTCGCGGTATTCGTTGTGCTACATGCCGAAAGCAGAACCGCCACTGCAATCGCCGGGATCCCCCGCAAGATATATCTCAAGATTGGTTGAGATTTGACCATTTTGTTTGTTTTCCCTTGAAGTCCTTAACGAAAATATCGTTATAAAAATGCCAACCGTGACGAGACTAATTATCTGTTCACAATGAGACAATTCTTTATGGTGAAAACTGTGGCGCAACGCACAAAATTATTCACCACGATAATAATTGTCTCAGTGGGGCAAAACGAGTTCGAGGTTAACCGATTGCTCAGGGTATTGCGAGCAAAAAAGTCCCTTTTTTTATAAGAAATTGTGATACACAACGTTACAGCGTGGAAATGCTCAAAACGCCGCCATTCCTGACGCTAATCCCTGCAATTGCTTCATTTTTATCACGAATAGTATGACGGGAAGATGACAGGGGTGAATGACGCCGGTAAGAAGGGAGTCAGGGATCGAAAACAATCCCTGATGAATGGTGTTAATTTGCGTTATTTATTTGTTTCCGACTTGTTTAAATTTGCCGGGAAGATAGCGATCAAAAATACCTATTAAGCGATCGCTCAACGGGGTCATCAGTACCCAGGGTAAGCCAATCAACACCGCCGTGAATGAGCCCACGGCGATATCGGTCAGCCAGTGCGCACCAATCATTACCCGCGGGAATGCGAATACCACAACAATAACCAGGGCGATGGCGAAGGCTTTTTTACCGAAATAGCGCAGCATAAAGCCAGCAAAAATCAGCAGCATCATACCGTGGTCGCCCGGGAAACTGTCCTTCGAGGCATCTTTGGTTGGAATATGCAGCAGCTCGCTGACGCGGTTAATGTTCGGGAAAGAGAGCGACGGACTGGCGCGTTTAACCGGCATCAGATGCTGCGCCAGCTGGTTGATAATCACGGCGGTCAGCAGCATCACCAGGCCGATAATCAGAATACGGCGACGACCCGTTTTGTCTTCTTTCAGCCAGAAGGAGAGCATCAGGCAGCCCATTGCCAGCAGCGAACAGCCGTCAAAGGCGCGGTTGTTGGTGATCGCAACCAGCCACAGGAAGGCCTCGCTCTTCGCCAGCGCCTGGTTAAAGAAGTGGAAAAGTCCGGAATCCAGCGGGAACCAGAAACCGTGATCCACCGGAAGATACCAGGAGAAAAAGATCGCCAGGCCGGCAGCATTAAGCAATAAAATAGCAGGAAGTCGAGTCGTCATAGTCTTCAGCACTGAATAAAACCAGCGGCAACGTTAGCCGCCCAAACTTAAACGAAGCTTCAACAGGCTTGACTGGAGGGCATTCCAGTCGGTATTAACCGCACTAATTAACTCTATCCGGCTGTCCGGCGGTGCGACGTTCTGGGTTTCTATGAAGAAATCCTCGCCCTGACGATTAATGCGAACCAGACCATCCGGGGTGCGCATGATCCCTTTTACCCGCTCAACCGGAGCCAGTCTCGCCCACTCCAGTATACCAATGGTGTCGAAAACCGTATCGGCATCGAAGATCCATCCGCACGCCTGGTGCCCCTGGCCGCTGTTCAGATTTCGGCGCCAGCGTTGATGTTCCGGCAGGCTCAGTGCGGCCAAGCCTTGCTTCACGCCGTGGCTGTGGGAATGCTCTGCGCTGGCGGGCAGTTGCGTCTGGTTGAGGCGGGGAAGGTCGAGCAGGACGCCGTCAATGTTGCCCTGGGTTGTCTGAACATACCGACGTCCACCGCCAGCCTGCTGCCACCAGGACTCAAACGCGGCCTCGCTCTCGGCCGTCGCGCGATCGGATTTATTCGCCACGATAATGTCTGCCGATGCGAGCTGATCGCGGAAATTGTCGTTACCGATCGCTTTTTCATCCAGAAGCTGGCGGGGATCAAGCAGGCAAAGCGTCGCGCGCAGCTCAAGCCATGGCTCGTATACCGGGGCGGTGAGTAAATCAAGGATTTGCTTCGGATGACCCAGGCCGGTGGGCTCAATCAGCAGGCGGTCCGGCTTACCCTGGCGCAGCAGCGTATTCAGGCCGACCTGCATCGGCAGACCATTCACGCAGCACATGCACCCGCCCGGGATCTCTTTCACCATTGCGCCGCTGTCGGCGAGCAACGCGCCGTCGATCCCCACTTCGCCAAATTCGTTGACCAGCACGGCCCACTTTTCCGCCGGATCTTTATTGGCCAGCAAATGCAGAATGGACGTAGTTTTACCGCTGCCGAGAAAACCGGTGATCAGGTTGGTTTTGGTCACGTGCGCTCCGATAGATAATTGTGATGTCGTAACAATTCTCTATCATCCTGACGAAAAAAACGGGCATTGAGAAGAGGGAGGGCGAACGGAGCGCATAACCGTTCGCCTTAAACGCAATAATCGCTAAATTTTTAACGTTTCGATAACGGCCTGACGCGCGCCGAGCCGGACGAGGCGCTGGTACGCTCCGGTTATCGCCTCGACAAACACCGGGTTTTGCGGCAGGTCATCGCCAAAGATTTCTTTAAGCGCCAGCAGGGCATTAACGCGTTCCGCGTCGCTGCTGGCTTCAGCAAGCGCCTGAAACTTTTCGCTCAGAGGGTCGCGCACGTCGATGGCGTTGCCCTGTTCATCCGTACCGCTGACGTAGCGCATCCAGCCCGTCACCCCCAGCGCCAGAAGTGGCCAGGCGGTCTTACGTTCAAGATGGACGCGGATCCCATCCAGCATGCGTTGAGGCAGCTTCTGGCTGCCGTCCATGGCGATTTGCCATGTACGGTGCTGTAGCGCCGGGTTGGCGAAGCGGTCAAGCAGGCTGTCGGCATACGCCGTCAGATCGACGTTGGTGATGCGCAGCGTAGGGGCCTGCTCATTCAGCATCAGTCTGCGGGCTGCCTCGCGGAAACTGTCGTCCTGCATGCATTCATTAATGTGCGCGTAACCGGCAAGGTAGCCCAGATAAGCGAGGAAGGAGTGGCTGCCGTTCAGCATCCGCAGCTTCATCTGCTCCCAGGGCAGGACGTCGTCAACCATCTGTACGCCTGCAACCTCCCACTCCGGGCGCCCGGCGACAAAATTATCTTCCACCACCCACTGAATGAACGGTTCACAGCTGATGGCGCAGGGATCGTCAACCCCCAGCTCCCGGGTGATTTCCGCGAGCGAGGCGTCGGTGGCGGCGGGCACGATTCGGTCGACCATGGTGCCGGGGAAGCTCACGTGCGTCTCTATCCATCCGGCCAGCTCTGCGGAACGCTTTGCGGCCATGCCAAGTACGGCGTTTTTCACCACGTGACCGTTGTCGGGGATATTGTCGCAGGAGAGCACGGTAAACGCCGGCAGGCCCCGTTCGCGGCGGCGATGAAGCGCTTCGACCAGAATGCCCGGCGCGGAATGCGGCTCAGACGGGTGCTCCAGATCGTGAAGGATGCGGCTGTTTTGCATATCCAGCTTTCCCGTCGCCGGATCGATGCAGTAGCCTTTTTCGGTTATGGTGAGGGAGACAATTGCTACCTGCGGTTCGCAGAACTTTTCAATAATGGCCGCCAGCGAGTCAATTTTTGCGTTCAGGCACTCTTTTACCGCACCAATAATAATCGGCTGGTTGCCTTCGGCACCTTTCTCCAGCACGGTAAAAAGATGATCCTGCGCCCGGAGCTGGCTCATGAGGACATCGCCGCTAAAGAGGCTAATCTCACATATTCCCCAGTCGCCTCCTTTGGCGTTCAGCACCCGGTTTGTTAACAACGCCTGATGCGCCCGGTGGAACGCGCCAAAGCCGAAATGGACGATGCGGGAGCGTAACTGCTGGCGATCGTAGCGGGGCTGCTGGACATGAGCAGGAAGCGCGGTGGAGGCAATAGTCTTCATGTAGTACACACCTGATTAACCATTAATTAACAACGCCAGTGTAAAGTTATATGACAACAAATTAAATTGGTAAGCCGTAAATATCCCTGTTATGTGAGTTTGATCAATCAATGTCGCGCGCTGTGTTGACCACTCCGATTAAACATGTATGGTAGTCGTCATTGAGCTAACATATATTGGTATAACAACTTGAGAGGGTGGGGCAATGGAACAAACCTGGCGTTGGTACGGGCCGAACGATCCGGTTTCTCTTGATGATGTGCGTCAGGCTGGCGCAACGGGTGTGGTCACGGCGCTGCATCATATTCCGAACGGTCAGGTGTGGCCGGTTGAGGAAATTCAAAAGCGTCAGGCACAGCTGGCTGAGAAGGGGTTAACCTGGTCTGTCGTGGAAAGTATTCCGGTTCACGAAGACATTAAAACCCACTCCGGCGAGTGTGAAACCTGGATTGCGAATTATCAGCAGAGCATTCGTAACCTCGCGGCCTGCGGTATTGATACCGTTTGCTATAACTTTATGCCGATTCTGGACTGGACGCGTACCGACCTGGAATATGAAATGGCCGATGGTTCGAAAGCGCTGCGCTTCGATCAAATCGCGTTTGCGGCTTTCGAGCTGCACATTCTGAAGCGTCCAGGCGCGGAAGCCGACTATACCGCCGAAGAGCAGCAGCAGGCGCTGGCGTGGTTTAAAGCCGCCAGTGAAGCGGACGTAGACAAACTGGTCCGCAATATCATCGCGGGCCTGCCGGGGGCGGAAGAAGGATACACCCTCGACCAGTTCCGCGCGCGCCTGGCGGAATACGGCGATATCGATAAAAACCAGCTGCGTGAAAACATGGCGCATTTCCTGCGCGCTATCGTGCCGGTGGCCGAAGAAGCGGGCGTGCGCCTGGCGGTCCATCCGGACGATCCTCCGCGTCCTATCCTTGGCCTGCCGCGTATCGTGTCGACAATCGACGATATGCAGTGGCTGAAGGAGACGGTGGATAGCATCTACAACGGCTTTACCATGTGTACGGGCTCCTATGGCGTGCGTGCGGATAACGATCTGGTGCGGATGATCGAAACCTTCGGCGATCGCATTCACTTTACCCACCTGCGCGCAACCTGCCGGGAAGAGAACCCGAAAACCTTCCACGAAGCCGCGCATCTTGGCGGTGACGTGAATATGGTTGCGGTGGTAGATGCCATTCTGGCTGAAGAAGTACGGCGTAAACAGGCGGGCGATATGCGTCCTATCCCGTTCCGTCCGGATCACGGGCACCAGATGCTGGACGATCTGCGCAAGAAAACGAATCCGGGCTATTCGGCGATTGGTCGTCTGAAGGGCATGGCGGAAGTGCGCGGTATTGAGCTGGCGCTGAAAATGACCAAATATCCTGAGCTTCTGTAGACGGAATTGCCCGGTGGCGCTTCGCTTACCGGGCCTACGAAAAACCGGCTCTGAAGCCGGTTTTTGTGTATTTGTAGGCCGGGTAAGGCGAAGCCGCCACCCGGCAAACGCCACTATCAGTCAGCGCGACCCATATAGCGTTTTTCTTCGATATGGATGCGGATCTTCTCGCCCGCGGACAGGTATTCAGGCACCTGTACGACCAGACCGGTCGTCAGGGTAGCCGGTTTGTTACGCGCGCTTGCAGACGCGCCTTTGATGCCCGGCGCCGTTTCCACGATTTCCAGATCAACGGTCTGCGGCAGCTCCAGCGCCAGCAGCACGCCATCCCAGGTCAGCACCTGCATGTCCGGCATTCCACCTTCAGGAATAAACAGCAGCTCTTCTTCGATCTGGTCTTTGGTGAAGATATACGGGGTGTAATCTTCTTTATCCATGAACACGTATTCGTTACCGTCGACATACGAGAAATCAACGTAGCGGCGGGTCAGGGTCACGGTATCCACGATATCGTCACCTTTGAAACGTTCTTCCACTTTCAGGCCGGTACGGACGTCGGCGAAACGCATTTTGTACAGCGTTGCTGCGCCACGGGCGCTTGGTGCCTGAATGTCGATATCTTTCACAATCAGCAGTTTGCCGTTGTAATTCAGTACCATACCTTTCTTAATTTCGTTCGCTCTTGGCATTGCAGTAATCCTGTATACGGGAGGTAAAAAATATCGCGCCAAATTACTCGCGCGCGGCCTTTCAGGCAAGCGGAATTCGTGGCTTTTGCTATCAATACATAAAAGGTGTTACTGTGCGCGCAATGCCCGACCACGCGGGCATTTGCCACCCACAGAGAGCATGTATGGATTGTCGTTCCGATTGTGGCGCGTGCTGTACCGCACCGTCCATCTCAAGTCCCATTCCAGGCATGCCGGACGGCAAGCCTGCCAATACCCGCTGCGTTCAACTTTCGGAATCCAACCTGTGCATGATCTTTGGCTCGCCGTTACGCCCAAAAGTATGCTCCGGGCTACAGCCAACCGCCGAAATGTGCGGCAGTACGCGCCAGCAGGCCATTACTTATCTGCTTGAGCTGGAAGCGCTCACCGCGCCTTAAACGTCTTTTATGCGCGTCAGGCAGCTCAGCGTCAGGACGCACATCACCAGCGCAATCCAGAACACCGTATGATAGTTCCAGATTTCAGCCACCACGCCTGCCAGTGAGCCTGCAATAATCCAGCCCACACGGGTGGTATTTGTATAAAGGGTGGTGGCAGAGCCCGCCTGACCCGGCATCAGATCCTGGAAATAGAGCATGCCGATACCGGCCAGAATGCCGATGTAAATGGCGTTCAGCAGCTGTAAAGCAAGAAGCAGCGCTGGCGTATGGACCGTCAGCATACCGACATAAAACAGCAGCCCGGCAGCGGCGGCGATGCGCATCAAAAAGCGCTTGCCGAAGCGCTTCGCGTAATAGCCCGCAATCAGCATGGTTGGGATTTCAAGCCCCGCAGCGGTTCCCATCATGATCCCGGCCAGCTTCTCCGGCAGATGCAGCTCATCAATAATAAACAGCGGCATATTAATGATATAGAGGCTGTTCGTTCCCCACATCAGGGTACAGATAATGAATAACAGCAGCGCGTCGCGCCGGTTACGTCGCGGTGCCTCCAGCGTGCCGGTCGCCACTTTGGGCTCTTTACGCATGGAGGGCAGGAAGAACCAGACCATCGCGCCGCACACCACGAAGGCCACGGCTGCGCTGAGGTACATCACCGTAAAGCCAAAACCCATCGCCAGCGCGTAGGCGAGCGGGGGACCAATTACCCAGGCCAGCGACACCTGAGCACGCAGTATTGAGCTGAACATCACCGCTTCCCGCCCGGTGCGGTCCGCGTGCTCGCGGGCAAGGGCGAACATCTGCGGGTTGGCGGTAGAGCCGAAGCTGCTCAGGAAGACGCCCACAAACAGTAGAATGAAGTAGTTACGGTTCCAGGCAAACAGCAGGCAGGCAAACACCCCGAGCAGGCAGCAAAAAACGATCAGGCTTTTGCGATCGCCTTTTCGGTCTGAACGACCAGCAAGAAACTGGCTGACGAAAATGCCAATGATGGCGCTCCCGGTAAAGAAGAAGCCGACCATCGCCGGACGGGCGTGAACTTCGTTGGTCAGAAACAGGCTCAGCGTAGGCGTTTGTAACGCACCGGCGATACCGGTGAGGAAAGCAACAATCAAAAACGCCGTTGACGTCAAATCAAAGGGCTTTGGTGAGGCGGCAGCGGGGGTGTTATGCATGTTCAGTCTTTGCGAGTAACAGAGAGAGGCGGAGTTTACGCCGCCCGTCATTAAATAAACAGAGGGTAAAGTCAAGATTGCTACAAAAAATCAAAATGGCATTTCACTTTCGCGCCGCCTCGCTGAAGCGTGCTGAACCTGTTTGCTGAACATCAGCAAAATCCCCTGAGCTGAAGAAGAAATGTGCTGCACTTCTAAATTCTGCAACAAGAAATGTAACTTTTCTTGCAACCTGTTGTAGAAAAGACAAGACTTCTTGAAACGTTTCAGCGCTATCTTGCACGTCGAGATGAAGCAGTTTAGCGCTTATTTTCTCAGTTAAGCTGAAACGATTCAATTTCAGCAGGAGAGGAGAATCATGTTCCAGTTATCTGTTCAGGATATCCACCCGGGCGAACAGGCCGGGAATAAAGAAGAGGCTATTCGCCAGGTTGCTGCTGCGCTTGTGCAGGCAGGCAACGTGGCTGACGGCTACGTCAACGGCATGCTGGCACGCGAGCAGCAGACGTCCACGTTCCTCGGTAACGGTATTGCTATCCCACACGGCACCACCGACACCCGCGATCAGGTGCTGAAAACCGGCGTGCAGGTCTTCCAGTTCCCGCAGGGCGTACTGTGGGGCGAGGGTCAGGTGGCTTACGTGGCGATCGGCATCGCGGCCAGCGGTGATGAACACCTGGGCCTGCTGCGTCAGCTGACGCACGTGCTGAGCGATGATGCCGTGGCGGAACAGCTTAAATCTGCGACTACGGCTGAAGAGCTGCGTGCTTTGCTGATGGGCGAAAAACAGAGCGAAGCGCTGAGGCTGGACAATGAAACCCTGACGCTGGACGTCGTGGCGTCCGATCTGGTGACGCTCCAGGCGCTGAACGCGGCTCGTCTGAAAGAGGTGGGGGCGGCGGATACCGCTTTTGTGACGCGCACCATCAATGATAAGCCTTTAAACCTGGGGCAGGGCATCTGGCTGAACGACAGTGCTGAAGGCAACCTGCGTAGCGCTATCGCCGTCAGCCGGGCGGCTGTTGCCTTTGAGACAGACGGCGAGCGCGCCGCGATGCTGGTGACCGTCGTCATGGCTGACGACCAGCCGGTTGCCGTGCTGAAGCGTCTGAGCGATCTGCTGCTGAACAATAAAGCTGAAAAACTGCTGAACGCCGACGCGGCGACGGTGCTGGCCCTGTTGACCAGCGACGATGCGCTGACGGACGACCTGCTGAGCGCAGAGTACGTGGTGCGTAACGAACACGGCCTGCATGCCCGTCCGGGCACCATGCTGGTGAATACCATCAAACAATTTGAAAGTGAGATCACCGTGACCAATCTGGACGGTTCGGGTAAACCTGCCAACGGGCGCAGCCTGATGAAAGTTGTCGCGCTGGGCGTGAAGAAAGGCCATCGTCTGCGTTTCACCGCGCAGGGTGCAGATGCTGAACAGGCGCTGAAGGCGATTGGCGATGCCATCGCGGCCGGTCTGGGGGAGGGCGCATAATGAGCAGACGTGTTGCAACCATTACGCTGAACCCGGCTTACGATCTGGTAGGCTTCTGCCCGGAAATTGAGCGCGGTGAAGTCAACCTGGTTCGGACTACCGGCCTGCATGCCGCAGGGAAAGGCATTAACGTGGCGAAAGTGCTGAAAGATCTCGGCATCGACGTCACCGTTGGCGGCTTCCTCGGCAAAGATAACCAGGACGGCTTTCAGCAGCTGTTCAGCGAGCTGGGCATCGCCAACCGTTTTCAGGTTGTGCAGGGCCGTACCCGCATCAACGTTAAGCTGACCGAGAAAGACGGTGAAGTGACCGATCTGAACTTCTCCGGCTTCGAAGTGACGCCGGCTGACTGGGAGCGCTTCGTTGCCGATTCCCTGAGCTGGCTGGGCCAGTTTGACATGGTGTGCGTCAGCGGCAGCCTGCCGTCCGGCGTTAGCCCGGAAGCGTTCACCGACTGGATGACGCGCCTGCGCAGCCAGTGCCCGTGCATTATTTTCGACAGCAGCCGCGACGCGCTGGTCGCCGGTCTGAAAGCCTCTCCGTGGCTGGTTAAGCCTAACCGCCGTGAACTGGAGATCTGGGCGGGCCGTAAGCTGCCAGAATTAAAAGATGTGATTGAAGCTGCCCATGCGCTGCGCGAGCAGGGTATTGCTCACGTGGTGATTTCGCTTGGCGCAGAAGGTGCCCTGTGGGTGAACGCCTCCGGGGAGTGGATTGCCAAACCGCCGTCAATGGAAGTGGTCAGCACCGTGGGTGCCGGGGATTCAATGGTTGGCGGCCTGATCTATGGCCTGCTGATGCGCGAATCCAGCGAACACACCTTACGTCTTGCTACCGCCGTGGCGGCCCTGGCCGTGAGCCAGAGCAACGTCGGCATTACCGATCGTACCCAGTTAGCCGCGATGATGGCGCGCGTTGACTTAAAACCTTTTAACTAACAGCAGGAGAGGAATAATGAAAACGCTGCTGATCATTGACTCCGGTCTCGGACAGGCTCGTGCCTACATGGCGAAGACCCTGCTGGGCGCGGCGGCACAAAAAGCGCACCTGGATATCATTGATAACCCGGGTGATGCCGAAATGGCGATTGTTCTGGGTGACAAAATCCCCGCTGACAGCGCCCTGAACGGCAAAAAGGTGTGGCTGGGCGATATTAATCGCGCGGTGGCTCACCCTGAACTGTTTCTGAGCGAAGCAAAAGGCCATGCGACGGTCTACAGCGCCCCCGTTGAGGCGGCGCCGGTTGCAGCCACTGGCCCGAAACGCATTGTCGCGGTAACGGCGTGCCCGACGGGCGTGGCTCACACCTTTATGGCGGCTGAAGCCATTGAAACCGAAGCGAAAAAACGCGGCTGGTGGGTGAAGGTTGAAACCCGCGGCTCCGTGGGCGCAGGCAATGCCATCACGCCGGAAGAGGTGGCAGAAGCCGATCTGGTGATTGTGGCGGCCGATATCGAAGTGGATCTGGCGAAGTTTGCCGGTAAGCCGATGTACCGCACCTCTACCGGCCTGGCGCTGAAGAAAACCGCGCAGGAGTTTGATAAAGCGCTGGCGGAAGCCAAACCTTATCAGGCAACCGGTGCGGCGAAAACGCCAGCCGAAGGCAAGAAAGAGTCTGCGGGTGCCTATCGTCACCTGTTAACGGGCGTGTCTTACATGCTGCCGATGGTGGTAGCGGGCGGCCTGTGCATTGCGCTCTCCTTCGCCTTTGGTATCGAGGCGTTTAAAGAGCCGGGCACGCTGGCGGCGGCGTTGATGCAGATTGGCGGCGGCTCCGCGTTCGCGCTGATGGTGCCGGTGCTGGCGGGCTTTATCGCCTTCTCCATTGCTGACCGTCCGGGCCTGACCCCGGGTCTTATCGGCGGTATGCTGGCCGTGAGCACTGGTTCTGGCTTTATCGGCGGTATCATTGCCGGTTTCCTTGCGGGTTACGTGGCGAAGCTGATCAGCTCGAAGCTGAAGCTGCCGCAGAGTATGGAAGCACTGAAACCTATCCTGATCATCCCGCTGATCTCAAGCCTGGTCGTGGGCCTGGCGATGATCTACCTGATTGGTAAACCGGTCGCGGGCATTCTGGAAGGCTTGACCCACTGGCTGCAAACCATGGGAACGGCGAACGCGGTTCTGCTGGGCGCTATCCTCGGCGGTATGATGTGTACCGACATGGGTGGTCCGGTAAACAAAGCGGCTTATGCCTTTGGCGTTGGCCTGCTGAGTACCCAGACCTACGCGCCGATGGCGGCGATCATGGCAGCAGGTATGGTGCCACCGCTGGCGCTCGGCCTGGCGACGCTCATTGCCCGTCGTAAGTTCGATAAAGCGCAGCAGGAAGGCGGCAAAGCGGCGCTGGTGCTGGGCCTGTGCTTCATCACCGAAGGCGCAATCCCGTTTGCGGCGCGCGATCCAATGCGCGTTCTGCCCTGCTGTATCGTGGGCGGTGCGGTCACTGGCGCTATCTCCATGGCGGTTGGCGCGAAGCTGATGGCACCACACGGCGGTCTATTCGTTCTGCTGATCCCAGGCGCGATTACTCCGGTGCTGGGTTATCTGCTGGCGATTGTTGCCGGTACGCTGGTGGCGGGCCTGTCTTACGCGGTGCTGAAGCGTCCTGAAGCGGAAGCGGTAGCAAAAGCAGCCTGAATGAGGTGTCGGGTGGCGGCTTCGCCTTACCCGACCTACAAAAAAGCCGGGTCGCGTTAAGCGCCCGGCTTTTTTTATGCCGCCTGTTCAGCGGTTTGCTGTGCCTTCAGCCAGGCAATCTCTTCCGCCCAGATATCCGGATTAATGGTTTCCAGCACCATCGGAATGCCGTCGAAGCGGGCGTCCTGCATGATGAAGCGGAACGCATCGTGGCCGATATTGCCTTCGCCCAGGCTGTGGTGACGGTCAACGCGGCTGCCGAACCCGCTTTTCGCATCGTTTAAGTGCATACCGCGAAGATATTTAAAGCCAACAACGCGCTCGAACTCCTCGAAGGTATTTTTCGTGGCCTCGGTGGTGCGCAGGTCATACCCGGCGGCAAACGCGTGGCAGGTATCAATGCACACGCCCACGCGGGATTTATCCTCCACGCCGTCGATGATCGCCGCCAGATGCTCAAACTTAAAGCCGAGGTTGCTGCCCTGACCGGCGGTATTCTCGATCACCGCCGTCACGCCCTGGGTTTTATCCAGCGTCATGTTGATCGACTCGGCAATGCGCGCCAGACAGGCGTCTTCGTCAATCTGCATCAGATGACTTCCCGGATGGAAGTTCAGCAGCGTCAGCCCCAGCTGTTCGCAGCGCTGCACTTCATCAAGGAACGCCTCGCGGGATTTATCCAGCGCTTCCTGCACCGGATGCCCGAGGTTAATCAGATAGCTGTCGTGGGGAAGGATTTGGCCCGGCCCGTAATGGTATTTTTCACAGGCGGCTTTGAAATCGTCAATCACTTCTGCGGTGAGGGGCGCTGCGCGCCACTGGCGCTGATTTTTGGTGAACAGGGCGAAAGCGGTCGCCTCGATTTCGGCGGCGCGAATGGCGGCATTCGCAAGGCCACCGGCAGCGCTAACGTGCGCTCCAACATATTTCATGAAAAGACTCCTGTTAACCCGAAACGCCTATGATAACGGGTTAACAGGAGAAGGACGAGATGGTTTATGCCATCAGGCTGTGCACGGCAAGGTTAATCGCGCCGCCGCCCACAATCAGCCAGATGAAGAGCACCAGCGCCATCAGCAGCGGTTTCGCACCGGCTTTTTTCAGCGCGCTGACGTGAGTGGTCACCCCCAGCGCCGCCATCGCCATTGCCAGCAGCACCGTATCGAGCGTCACCAGCATCTCCACCACCGCGTTTGGCAGCAGGTGGAAGGAGTTGAAGATAGCGACCACGATGAACAGGATCGCAAACCAGGGGATGGTGATTTTGCTTTTCTCGCTGCCGCCTGCCGGAGCCAGCTGCTTAACCCGCGCCGCGAGGAAAATCAGGAACGGGGCCAGCATCATCACGCGCAGCATTTTGGCGATGACCGCCGCGTTTTCCGCTTCCGGATTGATGGCGTGACCTGCCGCCACCACCTGCGCCACTTCGTGCATGGTTGAGCCAATATAGATGCCATAGGTTTCCGGGCTAAACCAGTGCGCCACCAGCGGGTACATAGCCGGATAGAGGAAGATCGCCAGCGTACCGAAGATGACCACCGTTGCAACGGCGACCGTCACTTTACTGGCTTCGGCCTTAACGACCGGCTCCGTCGCCAGCACCGCGGCGGCGCCGCAGATGCTGCTGCCCGCGCCGATCAACCAGCTGGTCTGTTTGTCCAGCCCAAAGATCTTCTGGCCGATGAAGCACGCCAGTAAAAAGGTGCTGGTAAGGGTCAGGACGTCAATGGCAATCCCGCTGACGCCCACGTCCGCTATCTGCGAAAAGGTGAGTCGGAAGCCGTAAAGGATAATCCCGAGACGTAATAGATGCTGCTTGGCGAAAATCACGCCGCCGTCGCAGGATTTCCACAGGTGCGGATAAACGGTATTCCCCACTACCATGCCGAGCAGAATGGCCAGCGTTAAGGCGCTGAACCCTGCGCCAGCAACCGCCGGTATACTGCCGCCCCATAAGGCAATCCCGGTAACTACGGCGCTGAGCGCGAGGCCCGGCACGAAGTGCCACACTGTACGATGATGTTGTAAGGTGATTTCTGACATAACCTTCTCCTTTGTCTGGCTAAAGGTTACGGCGCTCTGGCTTAAAAATAAAATTGATTATATATTTATAATCAATCTTTATAAGTGGTAAGCAACCATGCACATTACATTGCGTCAGCTGGAAGTTTTTGCCGAAGTGCTCAAAAGCGGCTCGACGACCCAGGCGTCACAAATGCTGGCGCTCTCGCAGTCTGCCGTCAGTGCGGCCTTGACCGATCTGGAAGGGCAGCTGGGCGTCCAGCTTTTCGACAGGGTAGGGAAGCGGCTGGTGGTGAACGAACATGGCCGACTGCTGTACCCGCGCGCGCTGGCGCTGCTGGAGCAGGCGACGGAGATCGAGCAGCTGTTCCGCGAGGACAACGGCGCTATTCGCGTTTTTGCCAGCAGCACGATCGGTAACTACATTCTGCCGGAAGTGATCGCCCGCTACCGCCGTGATTTTCCGACCCTGCCGCTGGAGATGAGCGTCGGCAACAGTCAGGACGTCATAAACGCGGTCATTGATTTCCGCGTGGACATCGGGCTTATCGAAGGGCCATGCCACAACGTGGATATCATTGCGGAACCCTGGCTGGAGGATGAGCTGGTGGTATTCGCTTCCCCGGCCTCTTCTCTGTTACAGGGCGAGGTCACGCTGGAACGGCTGGCGCAGGCCCAGTGGATCCTGCGCGAGCAGGGCTCCGGTACGCGTGAAATCGTCGATTATCTGCTGTTGTCCCATCTGCCGCAGTTCCAGCTGGGAATGGAGCTAGGCAACTCGGAGGCCATCAAGCACGCCGTGCGTCATGGTCTGGGCATCAGCTGTCTCTCCCGTCGGGTGATTGCCGAACAGCTGGAAACCGGCTCGCTGGTTGAGATCCCCATTCCGCTGCCGAAGCTGGTGCGTACGCTGTGGTGCATCCATCATCGTCAGAAACACCTTTCCAGTTCGCTCCAGCGCTTTCTGCGCTACTGCGCCATTTAACATTTCCCGGTGGCGCTTCGCTTACCGGGGCTATGTGCGCTTACCACCCCACATTTTTATGCTTTACTTATAATCCTGGCCGAGTCATGAAGCTCTCTTATAACTGAGCATTTCTGCCGGAAGGAACGCGGATCGTCTGCTACAATCGCGCCTCATTTATTGAATGGACAGCATTTTCACATGGTTTCAGAAACTAAAACCACAGAAGCGCCCGCGCTACGTCGCGAACTCAAGGCGCGTCACCTGACGATGATCGCCATTGGCGGCTCCATCGGTACAGGTCTTTTCGTTGCCTCTGGCGCAACGATTTCGGCAGCCGGCCCGGGTGGGGCACTATTCTCTTATATCCTGATTGGCCTGATGGTTTACTTCCTGATGACCAGCCTGGGCGAACTGGCGGCCTACATGCCGGTATCGGGGTCGTTTTCGACCTACGGACAAAAATATGTTGAGGAAGGCTTCGGCTTCGCGCTGGGCTGGAACTACTGGTACAACTGGGCGGTGACTATCGCCGTGGACCTCGTCGCCGCGCAGCTGGTGATGACCTGGTGGTTCCCGGACACGCCTGGCTGGATCTGGAGCGCGCTGTTCCTGGCCGTTATCTTCCTGCTGAACTACATCTCCGTGCGCGGCTTTGGCGAAGCGGAATACTGGTTCTCTTTGATTAAAGTGGCAACCGTCATCATCTTTATCGTCGTCGGTGTGGCGATGATCGTTGGTATTTTCAAAGGGGCTGAACCAGCGGGCTGGAGTAACTGGACCATTGGCGACGCGCCGTTTGCCGGGGGCTTCTCGGCGATGATTGGCGTAGCGATGATTGTCGGCTTCTCCTTCCAGGGCACGGAGCTGATTGGTATCGCGGCCGGTGAATCCGAAAACCCGGAGAAGACTATTCCGCGCGCGGTGCGTCAGGTGTTCTGGCGTATTCTGCTGTTCTACGTGTTCGCCATCCTGATTATCAGCCTGATCATTCCGTATACCGATCCAAGCCTGCTGCGTAACGATGTAAAAGACATCAGCGTCAGCCCGTTCACCCTGGTCTTCCAGCACGCGGGACTGCTCTCTGCGGCTGCGGTGATGAACGCGGTGATCCTGACGGCGGTACTGTCTGCGGGTAACTCCGGCATGTACGCCTCCACCCGTATGCTCTATACCCTGGCCTGCGACGGCAAAGCGCCGCGTATTTTCTCGAAACTGTCTCGCGGTGGCGTGCCGCGCAACGCGCTGTATGCGACCACGGTGATTGCGGGTCTGTGCTTCCTGACCTCCATGTTCGGCAACCAGACGGTGTATCTGTGGCTGCTTAACACCTCCGGTATGACGGGCTTCATCGCCTGGCTGGGCATTGCCATCAGCCACTACCGTTTCCGTCGCGGCTACGTCATGCAGGGTCATGACCTGAATAACCTGCCGTACCGTTCAGGGTTCTTCCCGCTGGGGCCGATTTTCGCCTTCGTTCTGTGCCTGATCATTACTCTGGGTCAGAACTATGAGGCCTTCCTTGCGGACACCATTGACTGGGGCGCCGTTACGGCCACCTACATTGGTATCCCGCTGTTCCTGCTCATCTGGTTTGGCTACAAGCTGACGAAAGGAACACGCTTCGTTCGCTACAGTGAAATGGATTTCCCTGAACGATTTAAGCAATAACCGCACTTCCTCTCTTTAAGCCCGCTCAACCGAGCGGGCTTTTTTATGGGCAGATCAGAAGCTGTAGGTCATGCCAACCGTATAGCGACGCCCGTCCAGCACGGTGTCATACGTGTCGTAGTCAATCTGCTTATCAAGCACGTTATACACACCGGCGGTAACCAACAGGTTTTTGTTCGCGTTGTAGCGCAGACCAACATCAACCTGAGTGTAGGACGGCGTGCCCTGTGACATTGACGTGCGGCTCAGGTACTCAGACGTTTTACCGCGAAGGTTCAGACGGCTCCAGAAACCGACGTCGGGCGTCGCCTGCCAGTCCAGGGTGGTGTTGAACATGTGCTTCGGCATCTTGTTCAGCGGCTTGCCTGAGAACTGACCGCTCTTCTGCTCGGATTCGGTATAGGTATAGTTTGCGGTCCAGTTTACATCGCGCGAGATTTTCCAGCCGAAGGAGGACTCCACGCCGCGCATGTTGGCTTTATCCACGTTGACCCGGTCGCTCACGAAATCATAGCTGTGATCGCCAATCGTACAGGCGGGATCGGCGCTGCTGTTACAGCGGCGAACTTCCGTAATCTTGTCCTTGAAGTCGGTATTGAACAGCGTCACGCCGGCATTCAGGTTATCGTTGTTATCCCAGAGCAGGGCGAGCTCTTCGCTCAGGCTCTTCTCTGGTTTCAGATCCGGGTTGCCGACGATGATACCGTCAAGACGGCCGCCACCCGTTACCTGGCCCCAGCTGGCAGACGACTGACGCAGATCCGGCGCACGATAGCCAGCCGAAACCCCGCCTTTCAACGTCCAGTGATCGGCCAGGTGCCATACGCCGTAACCGCGCGGTGTCCAGTTCGTCCCGTAGTTTTGGTCTTTGTCCATGCGCAGGCCGCCGGTCAACGTAAAGCTTTCCGTCATTGACCATTCATCTTCGGCAAACAGGGCCCAGCTCCAGCGCGTCAGTTTGTTCAGGCCGTCCGCCGCTTCCAGCTGATTGCCCTTGTCGCGCAGTTTCTCATACCGATACTGCCCGCCGAGGGTCAACGTATGATCGCCGAGGAAAATCTGGTTCTGGTTGTTGAAGGTGGTGTTATACGAGCGCATTTTGCGACCTGGATTATTGGTCTCTTCCTGCTGGATATAGCTGGTGGTATTGAAGTCGTCGTAATACCCGCTGTGGGTTAAGGAGTAGGTCGTGTGCTCATAGCGCGAGTCACTTTTGGTATTTGGCTTACAGGTCGTTCCCCGGCAGGTTTCAGCCGCTTTCGACATCCCTGGCGTGCTGTTTCTGTCCTGAAGCTCGCGAGCAAAATCAAGATCGAAATCGTTCTTCTCATCCGGGGTGAAGTTCAGGGTAATGCCACCGTTACGCATTTTCTGCTCGTTATACCCGTTCACGATTTTATCTTCGGCGCGGCGTGACAACAGCCCCGTCACTTTTGCGCCAAGCAGACCGTCAATCAGGGGACCAGAAGCGTAGGCGTTGGTCTGGAAGATATCGCCGGAATCATGGTTTTCCTGGAAGGTTGCATCGCCGTGCAACGAACCGGTCCAGGCTTTAGTGTTTGAGACTTTTTTGGTAATGACGTTGATGACGCCACCCATCGCATCGGAGCCGTAAAGTGAGGACATCGGGCCGCGGATAACCTCAATGCGCTCAATGGACTCCAGCGGCGGCAGCCAGCCTTGCTCTATACCCGAGTTGTCGCTGTTTGGGCGGGTGCTTCGCGTACTGACGCGTTTGCCGTTCACGAGGAACAAGGTGTACTGAGATGCCATGCCGCGAATGCTGATATCACTGCTACTCCCGCCGCCGGTGACGACAACGCCCGGGACGTCTCTCAGGGCATCGGTAACATCACGGTAGGCTTTATCTTCAATCTGCTGTTTCGAAATAACAGAGATGGAGGCGGGGGCATTCTGGATCTTTTGCTCAAAACCCGTCGCGGTGACGACAACGGTGTCCTGATCGGCTGCGTGAACGAGAGGGGTGAATGTGGCAGCGCCAACGGCGACGGCCAGGAGCTTAATGCGGGGTATTGTCATTTGTACATTCCGTATAAAAATGAATAAAACTCCATCGGGATAACCCTGAGAACTGTATGTTTTTGTCTTTTAAGAACTCTTTAAGATGGAGAAGAGCCTGGAATTGTACAAAAGAATGTAGAATTGTAAACACAAATGATAATTGAAATCATTTGTGTTTGACGAAGATGAAAGGAAACCAGCCTGGATTCAAGCGGATAGAATTATGTAAATGAGGGGGAGGGGAAAGGCCCGGTATGCAGGAGGCTACCGGGCAAAAAGGCTGAACTTACCTGAACAAATGTTCCGCATGGAAGCGGAGATGATCTTCAATAAAGGACGCCATAAAGTAATAGCTGTGATCGTATCCCGGCTGAATGCGCAGCGTCAGCGGCCAGTCCTTCTGGCGCGCCGCTTCAGCCAGCACCGCAGGCTGTAACTGTCCGGCGAGGAACTGATCCGCATCACCCTGATCGATAAGCATCGGAATCGCATCTTCCGTCCGGCTTGCCAGCATCAGCGCGCAGCTGTCCCATTCCTGCCATTTTTGACTGTCGTCCCCCAGATAGTGCGTAAAGGCTTTTTGCCCCCACGGCACCTGCGTTGGGTTCACAATCGGTGCAAATGCCGACACGCTGACGTACTTACCCGGATTTTTCAGCGCCATGATCAGCGCGCCGTGGCCGCCCATCGAATGCCCGCTTATCGCGCAGCGCTCGCCGACCGCAAACTGAGACTGCACCAGCGCCGGCAGTTCGTCGCGAATGTAGTCATACATGCGGTAATGGCTCGCCCACGGCTGTTCGGTGGCGTTGAGATAGAATCCGGCACCTTTACCCAAATCGTATCCGGCATCGTCGGCCACGTCATCGCCACGCGGGCTGGTGTCTGGCATCACCAGGGCAATGCCCAGCTCAGCGGCAATACGTTGTGCTCCCGCTTTGGTGGTGAAGTTTTCGTCGTTACAGGTCAGGCCTGAAAGCCAGTACAGCACCGGTGGATTTTCCGCAGGGGGCAGGAAAATGCTGAACGTCATTGCACAATTCAGCGTGGTGGAGTCGTGCCGCCAGCGCTGCTGTCGACCTTCAAAACAACGATGCTCTTCGAGCAGTTCCATGCAGGGCTCCTTAAAGGTAAGACGATTCATATAACGCATAATACAGCGTTTTCATTGACCTGTGAGCAACTTTCACTTTCGCAGGACGACGAGATGTTGCATCATAAATTTACTTTTCTTTAACAATTGGAGCGATCATGGCGCTGCGTATCGCGCTCAGCGGATTTGTGGTTCTGGTCGTGGCAATGGGGATAGGGCGCTTTGCCTTCACGCCTCAGGTGCCACTGATGATTGCCGCCGGGCAACTCACGCTCACCAGCGCGGGTCTGGTGGCGGCGATGAACTATCTGGGCTATCTGGTCGGCGCATGGGATGCCATGCGCGCCCATCGCTTCGTTGAAACGCGTCTCTGGCTGGGGATTATCGGCGCGGTGGCGTTGACGCTGCTCTCCGCAGCGGCAGAGAACGCCGTCGTTCATGGCCTGCTGCGCTTCGTGATTGGCTGCATGAGCGGCTGGTCGATGGTGCTGATTGCCGCCTGGACCAACGAGCGGCTGGGGCAGTTGGGCAAGCCGGGGCTCAGTGCGGCGGTCTTTGCCGGACCTGGCGCCGGCATTGCGCTGAGCGGTCTGCTGGCGGTCTATATTCATGCCAAATCCCTGTCCGCCGGGGCGGCATGGCAAATCTACGGCGTCCTGGCGCTGGTGCTGATTGCGCTGATAGCGCGGTATCTGCCGCGCGCGGGTCAGCTCCATCGTCCGGGGTCCGCTCCTGAGCCGCTGCGGCTGACCGCAAATTTAAAGCGTCTGGTCTGGAGCTACAGCCTGGCCGGATTCGGCTATATCCTTCCGGCGACCTTTTTATCGCAAATGGCGGCGGTGCGTTTTCCCGGCAGCCTGTTTGCGCAGTTTGTCTGGCCGATATTTGGCGCCGCTTCGGTGGTGGGAATTGCGCTCAGCATTGCCCTGCGGCATACGTCAAGCGCTAACCGCAGGCTTGCGATTGTCCTTTGGCTACAGGGGATTGGTGTGCTGGCGGCCTGGCTGCTGCCGGGCATTGGCGGTTTGCTGACGGGAGGGATGCTGGTGGGCGGCGGGTTCCTTTGCGCCGTGCAGCTCTCTCTGCTATACGGTCGCGAGCTGGCGCCAGACCACGCGCGCTATATGGCGGGGCTGCTCACTACCGGGTATGCCATTGGCCAGCTGGTGGGGCCGGTCACGTCGGCGCTGTCGACCTGGCTCACGCACCGGCTTGAACCTGCGCTGGGGCTGGCGGGGATCGCGCTGTTCGTTGGCGGGGCGTTAGTCTGGAACCGTCAGGTTGAAAGGCAACAGCAATTGCAATAATTATCGTCGTGAATACTGGATTATGTGCGTCGCCTCACGCACAATGAGCGCACACTTTTGCCACAACGAGGGCAAAAGACGCCACACCTGCAGGAGAAAAGAATGCCATCACTCAGTAAAGAAGCAGCCCTTGTCCATGAAGCGCTGGTTGCGCGCGGTCTTGAAACGCCACTGCGCCCGCCCGTGCAGGAGCTGGACAATGTTACCCGCAAGAGTCTGATCGCCGGCCATATGACGGAGATCATGCAACTGCTGAATCTCGATCTGAGCGACGACAGCCTGATGGAGACGCCGCACCGCATCGCGAAAATGTACGTCGACGAAATTTTCTCCGGTCTGGATTACGCGAACTTCCCGAAAATTACCGTCATTGAAAACAAGATGAAGGTTGATGAGATGGTGACGGTACGCGATATCACGCTGACCAGCACCTGCGAGCATCACTTTGTGACGATCGACGGTAAAGCGACGGTGGCTTATATTCCAAAAGATACGGTTATTGGCCTGTCCAAAATCAACCGCATCGTGCAGTTCTTCGCCCAGCGTCCGCAGGTGCAGGAACGTCTGACGCAGCAGATCCTGACCGCGCTGCAAACCCTGCTGGGTACCAACAACGTGGCGGTGTCCATCGACGCGGTGCACTACTGCGTGAAAGCGCGCGGCGTGCGTGATGCCACCAGCGCGACCACCACCACCTCGCTGGGCGGCCTGTTCAAATCGAGCCAGAACACCCGCCAGGAGTTCCTGCGCGCCGTGCGTCACCACAACTAATCAGACAGGGCAGGGACCATGGAGCGAAACGTCACGCTCGATTTTGTTCGCGGCGTCGCCATTCTCGGTATCCTGCTGCTGAATATCAGCGCCTTCGGTCTGCCGAAGGCCGCTTATCTGAATCCTGCGTGGTATGGCGACATCACGCGCAGCGATGCCTGGACGTGGGCAATTCTCGACCTCTTCGCTCAGGTGAAATTCCTGACCCTCTTTGCGCTTCTTTTTGGCGCCGGACTTCAGCTTCTCCTTAAACGCGGTACGCGCTGGATCCAGTCGCGCTTAACGCTGCTGGTCATCCTTGGCTTTATTCACGGGCTGCTTTTCTGGGACGGCGATATTCTGCTCGCATATGGCCTGGTAGGCCTTATTTGCTGGCGGCTGATCCGCGACGCGCCCGGCGTAAAAAGCCTGTTTAATACCGGCGTGATGCTCTATGTCATGGGGCTGGCCGTGCTGCTGCTGCTCGGCATGATTGCCGATGGCGCTACCAGTCGGTCGTGGATCCCGGATGCGGCCAACCTGCAATATGAGCAGTTCTGGAAGCTGAAAGGCGGCATGGAGGCGATCGGCAACCGGGCCGATATGCTCGGCGATAACCTGCTGGCGCTGGGCGCGCAATACGGCTGGCAGCTGGCGGGGATGATGCTGATGGGCGCAGCCCTAATGCGCACCGGCTGGCTGAAAGGGGAGTTTAGCCTGCGACACTATCGTCGAACGGGCGCAGGGCTGGTGCTGCTCGGCGTGATCGTCAATCTCCCGGCGGTGATTATGCAGTGGCATCTTCACTGGGATTACCGCTGGTGTGCGTTCCTGCTTCAGGTACCGCGCGAGCTGAGCGCGCCGTTCCAGACTATCGGCTATGCGGCGCTGATTTACGGCTTCTGGCCGCGGCTCTCCCGCCTGTGGATCGTCAGCGCGGTGGCCTGCGTTGGACGGATGGCGTTAAGCAATTACATTCTGCAAACCCTGATCTGCACCACGCTTTTCTACCGATTCGGCCTGTTTATGAAATTCGACCGCCTGACGCTGCTGGCGTTTGTTATTCCGGTCTGGATTGTTAACGTAGTGTTTTCCGTGGTCTGGCTGCGCTATTTCCGCCAGGGCCCGCTGGAGTGGGTATGGCGCCAGCTAACCGCCCTTGCGTCGGGTACATCATTACGTAAAACATCCAGATAACGATCTGGATCACAATCATTAACAAAACGGATGTAAGCGTTTTCATCTGTGTGAGCTTCTTCACGTAGTCTCCTCTCTCTCGCTGCCAGAATAGCCACCTTGCTAAACACAGGGGGTGTCTGTGAGTTGCTGCAATCCTTTAAAGGATGGTGAATATGATCACCATTCGTGACGTCGCCCGCCAGGCGGGTGTTTCTGTTGCTACCGTCTCCCGCGTGCTGAACAACAGTGCGCTGGTCAGCCCTGAAACGCGTGAAACCGTAATGAAAGCCGTGACCCAGCTGGGGTACCGGCCAAACGCCAACGCGCAGGCGCTGGCGACGCAGGTCAGCGATACCATTGGCGTAGTCGTGATGGACGTGTCGGACGCCTTCTTCGGTGCGCTGGTCAAAGCGGTGGACGTTGTTGCCCAGCAGCACCAGAAATACGTGCTGATTGGCAACAGCTATCACGAGGCTGAGAAAGAGCGCTATGCCATTGAGGTACTGATCCGCCAGCGCTGTAACGCCCTGATTGTGCACTCTAAAGCCCTGAGCGATGAGGAGCTGGCCGGGTTTATGGAGCAGATCCCCGGTATGGTGCTGATCAACCGCATCGTCCCCGGTTACGCGCACCGCTGCGTCGGTCTGGATAACGTCAGCGGCGCAATGATGGCGACGCGGATGCTCATCAGCAACGGCCATCAGCGCATTGGCTACCTGGCTTCCAGCCACGGTATTGAAGACGACATGATGCGCCGCGAAGGCTGGCAAAATGCCCTGAAAGAGCAGGGCATTGCGCCTCTTGAGAGCTGGGTCGGCACCGGTTCGCCGGACATGCAGGGCGGTGAAGCGGCCATGGTTGAACTGCTGGGGCGTAACCTTCAGCTATCAGCCGTGTTTGCCTATAACGACAGCATGGCGGCAGGTGCGCTTACCGCGCTGAAAGACAATGGCATTGCGGTGCCACAGCATTTATCGCTGATCGGTTTTGATGATATCCCCATTGCCCGTTACACCGATCCGCAGCTGACAACGGTACGTTATCCCATTGCGTCGATGGCGAAACTGGCGACAGAGCTGGCGTTGCAGGGGGCGGCCGGGCTGTTAGATCCTGACGCAACGCATTGTTTTATGCCGACTTTAGTACGCCGCCATTCGGTCGCTATTCGGCAAACTGTGGCTCCGATCACTAACTGATAACATCACGTGATGTAACCGTTTTCAATCTGTGAGTAAATTCACAGTATCTTAACAAGCCGCTGTCTATGATGTCAGCGTTTTAGGGGCTGAAACACAATGTAACGGTGATTATTCACTTTTACCGTTGCCAGAACGCCTCAGACAACGAATAAAACGCATTTCTGGAGCGTTACCGAACACGGAAGCTGGACATTTTATAAGTGAACGTCGGCGATCAGTAACGTTTTATTAACATCTGCCCGCCTGCCGTTTTTCACCAGAACTACCCTGCATAAAAAAAACCGGAGATACCATGAATAAGAAGGTGTTGACTCTGTCTGCTGTCATGGCAAGCATGCTTTTTGGCGCAGCAGCCCACGCTGCGGATACCCGTATTGGCGTGACTATTTATAAATACGACGACAACTTCATGTCTGTTGTGCGCAAAGCAATTGAAAAAGATGCTAAATCAGCGCCAGACGTACAGCTGCTGATGAATGACTCCCAGAACGACCAGTCCAAACAGAACGATCAGATTGACGTTCTGCTGGCAAAAGGCGTGAAAGCGCTCGCTATTAACCTGGTTGACCCGGCCGCAGCAGGCACGGTTATCGAGAAAGCGCGCGGCCAGAACGTGCCAATCGTCTTCTTCAACAAAGAACCTTCCCGTAAGGCGCTGGACAGCTACGATAAAGCGTATTACGTGGGTACTGACTCCAAAGAGTCGGGTATTATCCAGGGCGATCTGATTGCGAAACACTGGGCGGCAAACCCAAACTGGGACCTGAACAAAGACGGTCAGGTGCAGTTCGTTCTGCTGAAAGGCGAGCCGGGCCACCCGGATGCTGAAGCCCGTACCACCTACGTCATCAAAGAACTGAACGACAAAGGCCTGAAAACCCAGCAGCTGGCGTTAGATACCGCGATGTGGGATACCGCTCAGGCGAAAGATAAGATGGACGCGTGGCTCTCTGGCCCGAACGCGAACAAAATTGAAGTGGTCATCGCCAACAACGACGCGATGGCTATGGGCGCCGTTGAAGCGCTGAAGGCACACAACAAATCCGCCATTCCTGTCTTCGGCGTGGATGCTCTGCCAGAAGCGCTGGCGCTGGTGAAATCTGGCGCAATGGCCGGTACCGTGCTGAACGATGCTAACAACCAGGCGAAAGCCACCTTCGATCTGGCGAAAAATCTGGCCGACGGTAAAGGTGCCGCTGACGGAACTAACTGGAAAATTGAAAATAAAATCGTTCGCGTTCCTTACGTGGGCGTAGACCAGTCCAACCTGGCTGAGTTTATCGGTAAATAAGATTTTCGTTTTGTCTTCACTGGGCGCAATTCGTTGCGCCCTTTTATAACGCGATATGCGAGGCCAACAAGGTATAATTATGGTCAGCACAACTACTCAGCCGTCCGGTGAATACTTACTGGAAATGACCGGTGTCAACAAGTCATTCCCCGGGGTTAAGGCACTCGATAATGTTAATTTAAAAGTTCGTCCTCACTCTATTCACGCGTTAATGGGTGAAAACGGTGCGGGTAAATCAACATTATTAAAATGCCTTTTTGGGATCTATCAAAAAGATTCCGGCAGTATTCTTTTTCAGGGAAAAGAGATCGATTTCCATTCAGCGAAAGAAGCGCTGGAAAACGGTATCTCAATGGTTCACCAGGAGTTAAACCTGGTTCTGCAACGTTCGGTTATGGATAATATGTGGTTGGGGCGCTATCCAACCAAAGGTGTTTTTGTCGATCAGGATAAAATGTATCGCGACACCAAAGCCATTTTTGATGAGCTGGATATTGATATCGACCCGCGCGCACGCGTCGGGACATTATCGGTTTCCCAGATGCAGATGATCGAAATTGCCAAAGCGTTCTCCTATGATGCCAAAATCGTGATCATGGACGAACCAACGTCGTCATTAACGGAAAAAGAGGTTAATCACCTTTTTACCATTATTCGTAAGCTGAAAGATCGCGGCTGCGGCATTGTCTATATCTCACATAAAATGGAAGAGATCTTCCAGCTGTGCGATGAAATCACCATTCTGCGCGACGGCCAGTGGATTGCCACCCAGCCGCTGGAAGGGCTGGACATGGACAAGATCATCGCCATGATGGTCGGTCGTTCTCTGAACCAGCGCTTCCCGGATAAAGAAAACAAGCCAGGCGAAGTGATTCTGGAGGTGCGTAACCTGACCTCGCTGCGTCAGCCGTCCATTCGTGATGTCTCTTTCGATCTGCACAAGGGCGAGATTCTGGGCATCGCAGGGCTGGTAGGCGCGAAGCGCACCGATATCGTAGAAACCCTGTTTGGCATCCGTGAAAAGTCGGGCGGCACCATTACGCTGCACGGCAAGAAAATTAATAACCACAACGCTAACGAAGCCATTAATCATGGTTTTGCGCTGGTGACGGAAGAGCGCCGCTCGACCGGCATTTATGCGTATCTCGATATTAACTTTAACTCGTTGATTTCGAATATCCGTAACTATAAAAGCAAAATCGGCCTGCTGGATAATTCCCGTATGAAGAGCGATACCCAGTGGGTGATTGACTCCATGCGCGTGAAAACGCCGGGGCACCGCACGCAAATCGGTTCACTCTCGGGAGGGAACCAGCAGAAGGTTATTATCGGCCGTTGGTTATTGACCCAGCCTGAAATCCTGATGCTGGATGAACCTACGCGCGGTATCGACGTTGGTGCAAAATTTGAGATTTACCAGCTGATCGCGGAGCTGGCCAAAAAAGATAAAGGGATCATTATTATTTCTTCCGAAATGCCGGAATTGTTAGGGATCACAGACCGTATTCTGGTTATGAGCAATGGTCTCGTTGCCGGTATTGTTGACACCAAAACGACAACGCAAAACGAAATTTTGCGTCTTGCGTCTTTGCACCTTTAAGATCAGGGGCTCCTCATGAGTGCGTTAAATAAAAAAAGTTTTCTCACTTATCTGAAAGAAGGCGGTATTTACGTTGTTCTTTTAGTCTTGCTGGCAATTATTATTTTCCAGGACCCTACGTTCTTAAGTCTGCTGAACTTGAGTAACATTCTGACCCAGTCTTCCGTGCGTATTATTATCGCGTTGGGCGTGGCGGGGCTTATTGTTACCCAGGGGACTGACCTTTCGGCAGGGCGCCAGGTCGGTCTGGCGGCGGTCATTGCGGCGACCCTGTTGCAGTCGATGGATAACGCCAACAAGGTGTTCCCGGAGATGGCGACCATGCCAATTTTCGTGGTGATCCTGATTGTGTGCGCCATCGGTGCGGTGATCGGCCTGATTAACGGCATCATCATTGCTTACCTGAACGTGACGCCATTCATCACCACGTTGGGTACGATGATCATCGTTTACGGTATTAACTCCCTGTACTACGATTTCGTCGGCGCGTCCCCGATCTCTGGCTTCGACAGCGGCTTCTCGACCTTCACGCAGGGGTTTGTTGCGCTGGGCAGCTTCCGTCTCTCCTATATCACCTTCTATGCGCTGATTGCGGTGGCGTTCGTCTGGATCCTGTGGAACAAAACCCGCTTCGGTAAAAACATTTTCGCCATCGGTGGCAACCCGGAAGCGGCGAAAGTCTCCGGGGTCAACGTTGCGCTGAACCTGCTGATGATTTATGCCCTGTCCGGCGTGTTCTATGCCTTTGGCGGGATGCTGGAAGCGGGCCGTATCGGCTCTGCGACCAACAACCTCGGCTTTATGTACGAACTGGATGCGATTGCGGCCTGCGTGGTCGGCGGCGTCTCCTTCAGCGGCGGCGTGGGTACCGTGCTGGGCGTGGTGACCGGTGTGATCATCTTCACCGTAATCAACTATGGCCTGACCTACATCGGCGTGAACCCGTACTGGCAGTACATTATCAAGGGCGCGATCATCATCTTCGCGGTTGCCCTGGATTCACTGAAGTACGCGCGTAAGAAGTAAGTTCTTCAGAATGAAAAGGCCCGCTCACGTAGCGGGCCTTTTTTTGCCCGGTGGCGCGACGCTTACCGGGCCTACAAAATCGCGATCGTAGGTCGGGTAAGGCGAAGCCGCCACCCGACATCAGTTATTACTTCTTCTGCATTTCCAGCAGCTGCTCCGGCGTCACCGCCGGATAACCTTGCGCATTTTCAGGCACTTCATGCATCGCCGGGATTGGCACCAGCGGGCCTAAGAAGCGCGGTTCACGCTTGAACAGGTACAGGTCAGCCAGCGCGCCAAAACGGGCGCCAAACTCACGTACTCGTACGCTCAGCATATCTTTTGGCGACGGCACGGCGTAGCACTGGGCCTGGATCCCCATATGCAGGGCGATAAACAGCGCCCGCTCGCAGTGGAAACGCTGGGTGATGATGATGAAATCGTTGGTGTCGAACACCTTGCGGGTACGCACGATGGAATCAAGGGTGCGGAATCCGGCGTAGTCGAGCACGATATCGGCCGGGTCGACGCCTGCGGCAATCAAATCTTTGCGCATCGTCACCGGCTCGTTATAGCTTTGCAGGGCGTTATCGCCGCTTAACAGCAGATAGTTCACCTTACCGCTGTTATAGGCGTTCAGCGCGCCCTGAATACGATATCGGTAATACTGATTGATGACGCCGGTGCGGTAATACTTGGCGGTACCAAGCACGACGCCAACCTGTCGGTAGGGGAGGTCCTGAAGATCGTCAAAAATGTAGGGGGCTGTTTTCCAGCTCATCCAGCGGTCGAGACCCAGCACGATCAACAGCAGTATGCCGACCAGGACAGACAGGCTGTAAAACACGCGCTTTAACATGCAGATGGCTCGTACCGATGATGAAATTTCCCTCAGGCTACTGTACCCGCCTGGTTAGCGCAAGAAACAGCGAATCAACTGAGGGGTTTTTCGTCAGACTGGCGGGCATTTCTGCCCGCCGGGACGATCAGGCAAGCAGCACGCGGTCGATGGTTGTACAGCCCAGCGCTTTCAGCGTGGCTGCGGTTGCGTCCCACTGGATCAGCGGCGCATCGGCAATTTCAGCCAGGATCGCGCGCTGAATATCCGGATAGTCATACCCGTTCAGGCTGAGCAGGTTCAGAGCGCCCTGAAGCGGAGGCAGCGTCGGGTTGAACGCGGCATTCTCAGCATAGCTCCCGGTGAAGATGCGACCGTCGCGGCACTGAAGGGCGACGCCGCTTGGGGATTTACTGTACGGCGTGTGACTTTTGTTGGCCGCAGCAATGGCCGCTTCGCTGAGCGCATCCCCAGAGAGCGCATATCCGTGGTTCTGCTCGTCCATCAGCAGGGTTTTGATCCCAAGATCTTTCGGGCCGAAAGCGTCGGGCAGGTAATCGCCCAGCGTATGCGGCGCGCGGCCCGGCAGGTTGATACGCAGTTCCAGCCCGCTGTTCAGCTCATTCATAAACTGGCGGCAGTGGCCGCAAGGGGTGTAGTTGACGGTAATGGCGCGCAGGGCTTTTTCACCGCGCAGCCAGGCGTGACTGATTGCGCTCTGCTCCGCGTGAACGGTTTGCTGCATGGTCGCACCGAGAAACTCCATATTCCCGCCGAAGTACCAGGTCCCGCTTACGCCGCGCGCAATCGCGCCTACGTTAAAATGGGAAAGGTCTGCGCGGGCGCAGGCAGCTGCCAGCGGCAGCAGGGCGAAAGCCAGCGCGTCTTCGTCCAGCCCCGTTGCCTGCTTAAGCCTCGTGACCTGATCTGCCGTCAGCAGGGCGGGGAAATGCGCATCCGCCAGAACCGGAGCCAGGGCTGATTGCAAATTCTCTGCAAGCTGGGAGAAAGCAGCTTGAAAACGTGGATGCATGACGTTGCCTCATCAAGGTTAATGGATCGGTAGTGTACGGAGCCGAACGGCCTTTATATGTGATCCAAATCTCATTATGTGTGCAACTTATGAAATGAAAATGAAATTTGCGCGACGCATCGCAAATTTTAGCCCATCACGGCCAGAATAATCGGGAAGATGAACGGCGCGACCAGGGAAGTAATAATCCCGCAAATCACCAGCGCCAGAGAGCTGAATGCCCCTTCCTGATAATCCAGTTCCGCACAGCGTGCGGTGCCCAGCGCGTGCGAGGCGGTACCCATCGCCAGACCGCGCGCCGCTTTGGTGCGTATTTTCATGATGTTCAGCAGCGTATGGCCAAACACCGCCCCCAGGATACCGACAAAAATCACGCATACGGCGCTAATGGCCGGGATGCCTCCGATGCTGCCGCCCACGGCCATGGCGATCGGCGTGGTCACGGATTTTGGCAGGATAGAGGCGGCAATCTGCGGCGACGCGCCCATCAACAGGGCCACTGACGTGCCGGTGATCATCGCCACCAGGCTACCCACAAAGCAGATGGTGATGATGGACTTCCAGCGCGCTCGGATCTGATGCAGTTGCTCATATAAAGGAAACGCCAGCGCCACCACGGCAGGCTGCAATAAATCGTTGAGGATTTTGCTCCCGGCGAAGTAACGTTCATAAGGTATGCCGGTGAACAGCAGAAAAGGAATGATCACCACCATGGCGACCAGCAGCGGGTTCAGCAGTGGCATTTTAAAACGAACCGCGAGCTTACGGGCAGCGAAGAACACCGCCAGGGTTAACGGCAGGGACCACCAGATATTTTCCATCATTTTTTTGTTTTCTCCCCAACCACTTTACGTTCGCCATGCACAATATGTGAGCTCCAGCTGACCACCAGAAAAACCACCAGCGTACTGATGGCGCAGGAGACGACTATCGGGCCGAATTGCGCTTTAAGCACATCGTAATACTGCATAACCCCAACGCCGATAGGCACAAAAAGCAGGGCCATATAGCGAATGAGAACGAAGCACCCCGGGTTGACCCATTTCGCGGGCAGCACCTGTAATGCCAACAGCACAAAGAGGATCAGCATGCCGATAATGCTGCCGGGTATGGTAATCGGCAGCAGCGACGCGATAAAAATGCCAGCGTACAGGCAGGCATAAATCAGGACGAAGGCCCGAAGGTATTGCCAGAGAGTATTCAGTGATTTGCTCATGGTGAAAGTCCTTGCTGAGACGTATTCATCATACAATTAAACCTGAAAATGTGCCACGGATCACAACATGAATTTTGAGCATAACAGCCATTCCTGAATGGAACGCCGGGCTTTCCACAGTCATAGAGAGCAGCTACTATAGCGCGTCTTTTTTCACAGGTACTCAGAATGCGTGTTTTACTGGCCCCGATGGAAGGCGTGCTCGACTCGCTCGTGCGCGAGCTGCTGACCGAGGTGAACGATTACGATCTCTGCGTGACGGAGTTCTTGCGCGTGGTCGATATGTTGCTGCCAGAAAAATCATTTTATCGCCTCTGCCCGGAGCTGCATCGGCAGAGCCGCACCCCCTCCGGTACGCTGGTGCGCATTCAGCTGCTCGGTCAGTATCCTGAGTGGCTGGCTGAAAACGCCGCCCGTGCGGTCGCGCTTGGCTCGTACGGCGTCGATCTTAACTGCGGCTGTCCGTCAAAGCTGGTTAACGGCAGCGGCGGCGGGGCAACGTTGCTCAAGGATCCGGAGCTGATTTATCGCGGCGCAAAGGCCATGCGTGAGGCGGTGCCATCGCATCTGCCGGTGACGGTCAAAGTGCGTCTGGGATGGGACAGCGGGGATAAGCAGTTTGAAATTGCCGATGCGGTGCAGCAGGCGGGCGCCACCGAGCTGGTGGTGCACGGGCGTACCAAAGAGGATGGCTACAAAGCCGAGCGCATTAACTGGCAGGCGATTGGCGAGATCCGCAAACGCCTTACCATTCCCGTTATCGCCAACGGCGAAATCTGGGATTACGAGAGCGCACAGGCGTGTCTGAAAGCCACCGGCTGTGATGCGGTGATGATTGGACGCGGCGCGCTGAACGTGCCGAACCTCAGCCGGGTGGTGAAGTATAATGAGCCGCGTATGCCGTGGGCTGAGGTGGTGAAACTCCTGCAAAAATACACGCGGCTGGAAAAGCAGGGCGATACCGGGTTGTATCACGTTGCGCGTATCAAACAGTGGCTGAGCTATTTGCGTAAAGAGTACGGCGAAGCGCTGGGGTTATTTCAGGAGATCCGTACGCTACAGACGTCTGCGGATATTGCCCGCGTCATCCAGTCGAAGGGTTGAGCCAGGCGTGAATACCTTTGCCCGGCGCGCAGCCGGGCAGAAGAATCAGAAAATCATCTTGAATACGCCGGTTACCACCAGCAGCCCTATCAGAAATATAATCAAAATAACCCACAATAATATTTTCATTCGCCTCTCCTGCGTATGTCTGTCGTGAGTAAGTGTAGCAGCCAATTCATAACTAGCATGAATACATGAAATTAAATCATAGTCTTGGGGAATAAATTTCCGGATATGAAAATGTATAACATTATGCGGATTGCCACGCGTTACTAAAAAACGGAACGCCAGTAAGCGTAAGTTGCGCCTTTATTTTTTTTGAGTGCATGGCGTAATGAAACGTTCCCTTACTTTATCTCTGAGTGCTCCCCTGATTTTTATGCTGGCCGCCTGTGCGCCGGAACATGCCACGGTATCACCAATTAAAACGCAAGCCACCGCCGCCGCTGTAAATACCCAGCTGAACCATGCCGACTGGCCGAAAAGCGAATGGTGGAAAGATTATAATGACCCCCAGCTCAACTCGCTTATCGCCAAAGCGATAGCGGATGCGCCGGATATGCAAATTGCCCGGCAGCGTATCACCCTGGCGGAAGCGCAGGCGAAAGCCGCTGTCGCCGCTGATGGCCCACAGCTGGACTTTTCCGCCGATGTTGAACGGCAAAAGATGTCGGCAGAGGGGCTGATGGGACCGTTCGCCCTGACCGACCCGGCGGCGGGAACAACCGGCCCCTGGTATACCAACGGCACCTTTGGCCTGACGGCGGGTTGGGATCTGGATTTATGGGGGAAAAATCGCGCCCAGATTGAGGCCCGCATTGGTAAAGTGAATGCGCAAAAAGCGGAGCTGGAGCAGACCCGCCAGCTGCTCGCCAGCAGCGTCGCGCGGCTGTACTGGGAATGGCAGACCGAGGCCGCCGTGGGTGACGTGCTCACGCAGATCAAACAGGAGCAGGAAAATATCATCGGCGCCGATCGTGAACTCTATCAGCACGGGATCACCTCCTCCGTAGAGGGCGTTGAAACGGATATTAATGCCAGCAAAACCGATGAACAGCTCGCTGACGTGCACGGCAAAATGAAGGCCATTGAGGCGCGTCTGAACGCGTTGACCAATACCCCTTCGATCACGCTCGCCCGGCATGCACTACCTGACGTAGAGGCGTCGCTGCCGTCAACGCTCGGCTATGAGCTGCTGGCTCGCCGCCCGGATTTGCAGGAGGCGCACTGGTATATCGAAGCGTCCATGAGCGAAGTGGAGGCCGCCAAAGCCGCGTTCTATCCCGACGTCAATTTGATGGCGTTCTTGCAGCAGGATGCGTTGCACCTGAGCGATCTGTTCCGTTCTTCCGCGCAGCAAATGGGCGTGACCGCGGGTCTGACCCTGCCAGTCTTTGACAGCGGTCGGTTAAATGCGAACCTGGATATCGCTCAGGCGCAGAACAACCTCTCCGTGGCGAACTACAACAAGGCCGTAGTGGAGGCGGTAAACCAGGTCGCCCGGACGGCCAGTGAAGTGGAAACCCTGACCGCTAAAAATCAGCACCAGCGGAAGGTCGAAAAAGACGCCGCACGCGTCGTTGGACTGGCGCAGGCGCGCTTCAGCGCGGGGATCATTGCCGGCTCCCGGGTGAGTGAAGCAAAAATTCCGGCGCTGAAAGAGCAGATTGCCGGATTAATGCTGCAAGGCCAGTACGTGGACGCCACGCTACAGCTCACGTCCGCGCTGGGCGGTGGATATCATCACAGCTAAAATCGCGCATTATCTATACTTACCTCTTTGCAGATTTTCAGGAGGTGAGTATGACGCGAGTCGCAATTGTTACCGCATCGGATTCAGGGATTGGTAAAACGACGGCCCTGATGCTGGCCGAACGCGGGTTTGATATCGGGGTGACCTGGCATTCAGATGAAAAAGGGGCGCTGGAAACCTGCCGTGAGGTTGAAGCGCGCGGTCAGCGTGCCGAGGCCATCCATCTTGACCTGGGCACGCTGCCGGAAGGCGCAAAGGCCATCGAAACGCTGATTTCCCGCTTCGGGCGGCTGGACGTGCTGGTTAACAATGCCGGGGCGATGAACAAAGCGCCTTTTCTGGAACTGTCGTTTGATGACTGGCGGAACATTTTCACCGTTGACGTGGACGGCGCGTTTCTCTGCTCGCAAATCGCGGCGCGTCAGATGGTGAAGCAGGGGGAAGGGGGGCGAATCGTGAACATCACCTCGGTTCATGAACATACGCCGCTGCCGGATGCCAGCGCCTACACCGCCGCAAAGCACGCTCTGGGCGGGTTAACCAAATCAATGGCGCTGGAACTGGTGCAGCATAAGATCCTGGTGAACGCCGTCGCCCCCGGTGCGATTGCCACGCCGATGAACGATATGGACGACAGCGAAGTTAAAGAGGGATCTATGCCGTCAATTCCGCTGGCGCGCCCCGGCCACACCAAAGAAATTGCCAGCCTGGTGGCCTGGCTATGCGACAGCGACGCCAGCTATACCACCGGACAGTCGTTTATCGTCGATGGGGGTTTTATGCTGGCGAACCCGCAGTTTAAGCCAGCGGAATAAGCATTCCCCTCACCCCGGGAGAGGGCCGGGGTGAAGGGCAGCAGGCCGCACTCACTCTTCATCCCGGCGCTTTTCACGATGCTTCAGCCACAGCCGCACCCCAATCACCGCCACAACCACCAGGATCAACCACGCCCAGTGCTTCAGGTGCTGGTCAAGATTATGCAGCCACGGGCCAATCACTTCGCCACCCGCGTAGCCAAGCGTGGTGAAAATCAACGCCCAGGCAATCGCCCCGATAATGTTCAGCGGCAGGAAAATTTTCGGCGGTAAGCGGCTCGCGCCAATCAGTATCGGCCCAATGATGCGAAAACCGTACATAAAGCGGGTGCCAATCACGAAAAGATAAGGATGTCGCTGGATCAGCCGCTGGGCGCGGCGAATTTTCTTCTGATGTTTAGCAAAACGGTGCAAAAGCGTCGGGCCAAAACGCAGCCCCAGAAAGTAGAGCAGCTGATCGCCAATCATACCGCCCAATGCGACGGCGGCGACCACCAGCGGAAATTTCAGCAATCCCTGATGTGCGGCCACCCCGCCCAGCAGCGTGATGGTTTCGCCCTCTGCCACGCTGCCGATCACCAGCGCGGCGTATCCATATTGTTCAATAAGACCGTTGATATCCATTAAGTAAACGTCGTCTCCCTTACTGTGCCTGCGTTAATCATATACCCCATCCATCAACCGCGCGGCAATCAACGGAAATTTCCCACTGTACATAAAATAATCTAAAGCCTGCATTATACTTAAGCTATCGCTGACGGGCCGACAACAAGGGGGCGTTATGAACCATGTCTGGGGACTTTTCTCCCATCCCGATCGTGAAATGCAGGTGATCCGTAACGAGAACGAAACCGTCGCGCATCATTACACCCACCATGTCCTGCTGATGGCAGCGGTGCCGGTGATCTGCGCGTTTATAGGTACTACGCAAATCGGCTGGAACTTTGGTGACGGCACCGTGGTTCAGCTTTCCTGGTTTACCGGACTGTACATGGCCATTCTGTTCTATGGCCTGATGCTGGCCGGGGTGGCGGTGATGGGGCGGGTCATCCACTGGATGGCGCGTAACTATCCGCAGCGCCCGTCGCTGGCACACTGTATGGTCTTCGCCGGATACGTCGCGACCCCGCTGTTCTTAAGCGGTATTGTCGCGCTCTATCCACTGGTCTGGTTGTGCGCGCTGATCGGTACGGTAGCCCTCTTTTACACCGGTTATCTGCTGTATGTGGGGGTTCCCACCTTCCTGAATATCAATAAAGAAGAGGGCCTGAGTTTCTCCAGCTCAACGCTTGCCATCGGCGTGCTGGTCCTGGAGGCGCTACTGGCCCTGACGGTTATTCTCTGGGGTTATGGATACCGTCTCTTTTAAGTGCCCTGCATTGCTGGCGTAAATGCCAGCAATGCAGCATCTGGTCACGATTCTCCGCTGGCGACAACGCACGGCGGCCGCTATGATGCCAAAGCCAGCCTGCGTTTATCCGTCGACGCAGGCGGTGTACGTCATCACGTGCGTGAATCATTATCAGAAGTCTCATCATGCTGAAATTCCGAGTGTCACTCCTTAGTCTTGCGCTGCTGTTCGGCGTGTCCGCTACCGCGCCAGCCATCGCCAAAACGCCCGCAGTCGCAACAACCGCTGCGCAACCCCAGATTGCCTCCGGCAGTGCGATGATCGTTGACCTGAACACCAACAAGGTCATCTACGCCAGCCACCCGGATCTGGTGCGCCCGATAGCCTCCATAACCAAAGTCATGACCGCGATGGTGGTGCTGGATGCACGACTGCCGCTGGACGAAAAGCTGAAAGTGGATATCAGCCACACGCCAGAGATGAAAGGGATCTACTCTCGCGTGCGTCTGAACAGTGAAATCAGCCGTAAAAATATGCTGCTGCTGGCGCTGATGTCCTCAGAGAACCGCGCGGCGGCGAGCCTCGCCCACCATTATCCTGGCGGTTACGACGCGTTTATCCGCGCGATGAACGCGAAAGCCAAATCGCTGGGGATGAAAAATACCCATTTCGTGGAGCCAACCGGTCTGTCGATCCATAACGTCTCGACGGCGCGTGACTTAACAAAGCTGCTGATCGCCAGCAAGCAATATCCGCTGATTGGTCAGCTCAGCACCACGCGTGAGGAGATGGCGACCTTCTCAAGCCCGGCGTATACGCTGCCGTTCCGCAACACTAACCATCTGGTGTATCGCGATAACTGGAATATTCAGCTAACCAAGACCGGATTCACCAATGCGGCAGGCCACTGCCTGGTGATGCGCACCGTGTTTAACGGTAAGCCGGTGGCGCTGGTGGTAATGGATGCCTTCGGCAAATACACCCACTTTGCGGATGCGAGCCGCCTGCGAACCTGGATTGAGACCGGGAAAGTGCAGCCGGTGCCGGCTTCAGCACTGGCGTATAAGAAGCAGAAAGCGGAACAGATGGCGACGGCGCAGAACGACTGAGCCATTAGCGTGTGCCGGGTGGCGGCTTCGCCTTACCCGGCCTACAGCGGCCTCGACACGTAGGCCCGGTAAGCGAAGCGCCACCGGGCGAAAGCGCCTTACTCAGGCAGCGTCCAGTCACCGTCGTTGAGCGGGCGCTGCATCATCACCGTGTCCCGCCAGTCGCCTTTTTTATATCCCACACTTCTGAGCTGACCCACAATGTCGAAACCGTGCTTTTTATGCAGCCGCAACGACCCGGGGTTATTTTGCCCGTCGCCGACCACGGCTATCATCTGCCGCCACGGTCCTTGTTCACACCGGGCGATCAGCGCCTGGAGTAAGATCGAACCAAACCCGCGGCCGGTAGTGCTGGCATCCACATAAATGGATTCTTCAAGGGTATATCGATAAGCCTGGCGCGGACGATAAAACGTGGCGTAGCAGTAGCCGACGACGATGCCGCGATATAGCGCGACCAGCCACGGTAACCCGCTGTCGGTCACGTTTTTTATCCGCTGGCGCATCTCATCGACGGTTGGAGGAACTTCCTCAAAGGAGGCACGTCCATGAAGCACGTGCCAGGCGTATATTGCCGAGATAGCATGCGCATCGTCAGGAAGGGCGTCGCGCACCTCGATTTCGGTTTCGGGTAAACTCTCTACAGCCGACATGTTCTGCCCGCTCCTCGTTTGGCAAGCCAGAGAAACGTTTCTCTGGCAATAAGCCGTTACTCTAGTACGTTTGAGGAGCGCTTAACAATCTCTTAATTTTGGCTAGAGGCGTTCATCAGAGGATGGCGTAATGTGCTGCTCTGGTTCGGCACTCTCTTTCCAGTATTTCTTCCGCGTTGTCTTACCAATACCGGGGTTCATACTGTTTGTCGGGTCATTTTTGCGATAAAACTGTGTAAGCGTCTCCGGCGCTTTATACAAATGCCCCACGTTGTGCTCGGCAGGATACTGTGCGCCACGCGCGTGCAGCAGCGCGAGCATCTGCTCTTTCAGCGCATGCGCATCAACGCCTTTTTTGACGATATAATCCTGGTGGAAGACATAGCACATAAAGTGGCCGTAATAGAGCTTGTGCACCAGCTTGCTGTCGATCTCCGGCGGCAGGTGTTCAAACCACTCGGTATCGTTGCGACGCAGCGCGATATCCAGCGCCAGAATATCTTCCACCTCTTCGGAATGGACGGCCTGATAACGGATAGCAGCACCCGCCGCGGCGAAGCGGTGCAGGAAGGCTTTGCTGCCTTCTTCCGGCGTACAGGCGAAGAAATCCCCGTCGGCAGTTTTGAAGAACTCGGTAAGCCAGCTCTGCGCTTCGGCAATGCCGTCCCCGGCCATTTTCAGCAGCAGGTGATGCTCATACTTGTCACGCCAGGTCTTCATCCGCTCAGGTAAATGCGCCGGGAAGACGTTGCCCAGCTTCTGCATAAAGCGGTCGGTAAAGTGCGGCTTGAACAGCGACACTTTCTCCAGCATTGCGTCGGTGCGGCCCTTCATGGTGAAGAAGAACGGCATTTTGTCGGTGCCGAGCTTGTCGATCATCAGGAAGGTGTCTTTGCCGTAGCGTTCGGCGATGTCGTAAATGTCCTGGTGCATATACTCGCCCGCCACCGGCAGGTGCGTGAAGTCGGCCAGAATATGACGGCGGATCTCCGTCAGCACCTCCGGCTGATTGGTGCCGATGTAAAACACCTGCTGCTTTTTCTCTGCCGGGAAGGTATCAAGGCGCACCGCAAACACCGCCAGCTTGCCCGCGCAGCCGGAGGATTCAAACAGGCGATCCGGATCGGCGTTATAGCGCGCCGGCGTATCGGCGTCGATATCGCGCACGCGGGTGATGTAATCGTGGTCGTGCGCGTGGCGGCCATCGTGCTGAACGTCTTCATCCCTCACGCGGTCGTCGTCGAGCTTGCTGAGGATCTGCTCTGGCGTTACGCCCAGATCGATACCCAGATGGTTTACCAGCGTCAGCTTGCCGTTTTCATCGATACGGGCAAACAGCGACATTTCCGTGTACGCCGGGCCGCGCTGCACCAGCGAGCCGCCGGAGTTGTTGCAGATCCCGCCGATCACCGAGGCGCCAATGCACGACGAGCCGATCACCGAGTGCGGTTCGCGTCCCAGCGGCTTAAGCGCTTTTTCCAGCGAGTAGAGCGTGGTGCCGGGGAAGGCGAGCACCTGTTCGCCTTTGTCCAGCAGGTGCAGTTTGTCGAGGCGCAGGGTGCTGATAATCACGATGTCACGATCGTAATCGTTGCCGTTCGGCGTGGAGCCTTCGGTCAGGCCGGTATTCGCAGCCTGCATTAAAATAATCTTGTCTGCCGCAACGCAGGCGCTCAGCACGCGCCACAGTTCGAGCAGCGTGCCGGGGAAGACCACTGCCAGCGCGTCGCCCTGTCCGGAGCGAAAGCCCTTACGGTAGCGGGCGGTTTTGGCCGGGTCGGTAAGCAGGTGAGAGTGACCCACCAGGCGCGACAGTTCGTTAATAAAAGTAGTGTTATCGTCAGTTCGAACAGAAGACATCTTCCACTCCTTGTGGTGGGGCAAATTTCTCGCTGTAAAGCATAGCGCGATTAGCCGTTAAGCGGTCGGGTATTCATGAGAAAAATCAGAGAATAACCCTGCACGGGTTTACGGGTTTGTGGCACACTGCGATTTTCGTACGGTCTGGCCGGGTGCTTCCCGCGGTTATTGATGAGGGAGAATAACAACATGAAATGGCTATGTTCTGTAGGTGTTGCCGTCAGCCTGGCGCTGCAACCTGCGCTGGCAGAGGATTTGTCTGGTAATCACCCGCTCACGCCTGAAGCCCGCGACGCCTTTGTCACGGATTTACTCAAAAAGATGACGGTCGATGAGAAAATCGGCCAGCTGCGCCTGATCAGCGTCGGCCCGGATAACCCGAAAGAAGCGATCCGCGAGATGATCAAAGAGAGCCAGGTCGGAGCGATTTTTAACACCGTTACCCGTCAGGATATCCGCGCCATGCAGGATCAGGTGATGCAGCTCAGCCGCCTGAAAATTCCTCTCTTCTTCGCCTATGACGTGGTGCACGGCCAGCGTACCGTCTTCCCGATCAGCCTTGGCCTGGCCTCCTCGTTTAATCTTGATGCGGTGAAAACCGTCGGGCGCGTGTCGGCATATGAAGCCGCAGACGACGGCCTGAACATGACCTGGGCGCCGATGGTTGACGTCTCCCGCGATCCGCGCTGGGGCCGCGGCTCGGAAGGCTTTGGTGAAGATACCTGGTTAACCGCCACGATGGGCAAAACCATGGTGGAAGCGATGCAGGGCAAAAGTCCGGCGGATCGTTACTCGGTGATGACCAGCGTCAAGCATTTCGCCGCCTACGGCGCGGTGGAGGGCGGCAAAGAGTACAACACCGTCGACATGAGCCCCCAGCGTCTGTTCAACGACTACATGCCGCCGTACAAAGCGGGACTGGACGCGGGCAGCGGCGCGGTGATGGTGGCGCTGAACTCGCTGAACGGCACGCCTGCCACCTCCGATTCGTGGCTGCTGAAAGACGTGCTGCGCGACCAGTGGGGCTTTAAGGGCATCACCGTTTCAGACCACGGCGCGATTAAAGAGCTGATCAAGCACGGCACGGCGTCTGACCCGGAAGATGCGGTACGCGTGGCGCTCAAGTCCGGCATCAACATGAGCATGAGCGACGAGTACTACAGCAAATACCTGCCGGGGCTGGTGAAGAGCGGCAAGGTGACGATGGCGGAGCTGGACGATGCCGCGCGCCACGTGCTGAACGTGAAATATGACATGGGGCTGTTTAACGATCCGTACAGCCACCTGGGGCCGAAGGAGTCTGACCCGGCGGACACTAATGCCGAAAGCCGCCTGCACCGCAAAGAAGCCCGCGAAGTGGCGCGCGAAAGCCTGGTGCTGCTGAAGAACCGTCTCGAGACGCTGCCGCTGAAAAAATCCGGCACCATTGCCGTGGTCGGCCCGCTGGCCGACAGCAAGCGTGACGTGATGGGCAGCTGGTCCGCCGCGGGCGTGGCCGATCAGTCCGTGACGGTGCTGACCGGTATTAAAAGCGCCGTGGGTGATAACGCAAAAGTGGTTTACGCCAAAGGCGCGAACGTCACCGACGATAAAGACATCGTTACCTTCCTTAATCAGTATGAGGAAGCGGTGAAGGTCGATCCGCGCACGCCGAAGGAGATGATTGACGAAGCGGTAAACGCCGCGAGGCAGTCTGACGTGGTGGTCGCCGTGGTGGGTGAAGCGCAGGGGATGGCGCACGAAGCCTCCAGCCGTACCGACATCACCATTCCGCAAAGCCAGCGCGACCTGATCGCGGCCCTGAAAGCCACCGGCAAGCCGCTGGTGCTGGTGCTGATGAACGGTCGTCCGCTGGCGCTGGTGAAAGAAGACCAGCAGGCTGATGCCATTCTGGAAACCTGGTTCGCCGGTACCGAAGGGGGTAACGCCATCGCCGACGTGCTGTTTGGCGATTACAACCCGTCAGGCAAGCTGCCGATGTCCTTCCCACGCTCCGTCGGGCAGATCCCGGTTTACTACAGCCATCTGAACACCGGTCGTCCTTATAACGCCGACAAGCCGAACAAGTACACGTCTCGTTATTTCGATGAGGCGAACGGCCCGCTGTATCCGTTTGGCTACGGCCTGAGCTACACCACGTTTACGGTCTCTGACGTGAAAATGTCGGCCCCGACCCTGAAGCGTGATGGCAGCGTGACCGCCAGCGTGGATGTGACCAACAGCGGCAAGCGCGAAGGCGCGACGGTGATCCAGATGTACGTGCAGGACGTTACGGCCTCCATGAGCCGTCCGGTGAAACAGCTGCGCGGATTCGAGAAGGTCAACCTGAAGCCGGGCGAAACCAAAACGGTCAGCTTCCCGATTGACGTGAATGCGCTGAAGTTCTGGAATCAGCAGATGAAATACGATGCCGAGCCGGGCAAATTTAACGTCTTCATCGGCGTGGATTCCGCCCGCGTGAACAAAGCCGAATTCGAACTGCAATAATCCTACCTTCCTTCCCATCCCCCGCCCGGCGGGGGATGCCTCTCATCTTCTACTAAAAACGGTTAAATTCCCTGTTTTAAGCTACGCTTTTCTCTCAAGCCTATGAAAAAGGCCGCAAAATAATGAGGAAAGCAGAATGACGATGATTAAGGGGATAACAGGATCGGCGGTGCTTCTGGCGGCGCTGAGCCTGCCGCTACAGGCCGCAGAGCCGGTAAAAGTGGGTTCCAAAATTGATACCGAAGGCGCGTTGCTCGGCAATATCATTTTGCAGGTGCTCGACAGTCACGGCGTAAAAACGATCAATAAAGTTCAGCTTGGCACCACCCCTGTCGTGCGCGGTGCCATCACTTCCGGCGAGCTGGATATCTATCCGGAATACACCGGCAATGGGGCATTCTTCTTCAAGGATGAAAACGATCCGGCCTGGAAAAATGCCAAAGCCGGGTACGAAAAAGTCAAAAAGCTGGATGCGGAAAAAAACAGGCTGGTCTGGCTCACGCCAGCACCCGCTAACAACACCTGGACCATCGCGGTGCGCAAAGATATCGCCGAGAAAGGCAAGCTCACCTCGCTTGACGATCTCAGCCGCTACCTGAAAGAGAAGGGCGAGTTTAAGCTCGCGGCCTCGGCCGAGTTTATCGAGCGCGCGGATGCCCTGCCGGCGTTTGAAAAAGCCTATGATTTCAAGCTCGATCAGGCGCAGCTGCTCTCCCTGGCGGGTGGCGACACGGCGGTGACCATTAAGGCCGCAGCGCAGCAAACCTCCGGCGTCAACGCGGCGATGGCCTACGGCACCGACGGCCCGGTCGCGGCGCTTGGCCTGCAAACCTTAACCGACCCGAAAGGCGTTCAGCCGATTTACGCCCCAACCCCGGTCGTGCGTGAGGCGGTCCTGCAAGCCTACCCGGATATCGACAAATGGCTGAAACCGGTGTTTGAAAAACTGGATGCGAAAACGCTGCAACAGCTGAATGCCAGCATTGCCGTTGAGGGGCTGGATGCCAAAAAAGTGGCCGCCGACTTCCTGAAACAACAAGGGCTTGTGAAGTAACGGGATACGGCTGTGCCAATAAAATGTCATAACCGCGTTCTGCTGCTGTTGGCCTGTGTGGCCATCGCGGCGGTCGCGTTACCTTTTGTCAATGTCTCACCAAACCGCCTGGTGTCGGGCGAACCTCACGCGCTCTGGCAGATGTGGTCGTTTACGCCGCTGCTGCTGGGCGCGGCGCTGGCGAGCGCGCTGGTATTATCGTTCTCGCCAGGACGTGCCGCACTCTGGCTGACGCTGCTTCTCTGTGAAGCGTTGTTTATCGTGCTGTTCTGGAGCGCAGGGCAGGCGGCAACGCTGATGGCCTCGGTTGAAAGCCCGCTTGCGCGCACGTCGATTGGCAGCGGCCTGTGGCTGTGGCTGGCGCTCTGCCTGCTGGCCTGTAGCGACGCCATTCGCCGTCTGACGCCGCAGCCCGTCTGGCGCTGGCTGCTGAATGCGCAATTCTGGATTATTCCTCTGCTGATCCTCTTCAGCGGCGATCTGAATCAGCTCTCGCTGTTAAAAGAGTACGTCAACCGCCAGGAGGTGTTTGACAACGCGCTGGTGCAACATCTGACGATCCTGTTCGGGACGCTGATCCCGGCCCTGCTGCTGGGCGTGCCGTTGGGCATGTGGTGCTACCGGCATCCCAGCCGTCAGGGCGCCGTCTTTACCGTCCTCAACGTGATTCAGACCATCCCCTCCGTTGCCCTGTTTGGCCTGCTGATTGCCCCCCTTGCCGGTCTGGTGAAATCCTTCCCCGCGTTGGCCGCGGCGGGCATTGCCGGAACCGGGCTGACGCCGGCGCTCATCGCCCTTGTGCTGTATGCGCTATTGCCGCTGGTGCGCGGTGTGGTGGCGGGGTTAAGCCAGGTCCCGCCCGACGTGCTGGAAAGCGCCCATGCAATGGGGATGAGTGCGCGCCAGTGTTTCTGGAAAATTCAGCTGCCGCTTGCGCTTCCGCTGCTGGTGCGCAGCCTGCGGGTGGTGACGGTGCAAACCGTGGGGATGGCGGTGATTGCCGCGCTGATCGGTGCGGGCGGTTTTGGGGCACTGGTCTTCCAGGGGCTGCTCAGCAGCGCGCTGGATCTGGTGTTGCTGGGCGTCGTACCCACGATTGCGCTGGCGGTCGTGCTGGATGCCTTATTTGCCCTGTGGCTCGCGCTGCTCGGGAGAAGAGCCAATGATTGAATTTCATGATGTCAGTAAAACCTTTGCGGGCCGTCCGGCGGCAAGCCACCTTAATCTGCACTTTGCCGAAGGGGCGTTCTCGGTACTGATCGGAACGTCGGGATCAGGAAAATCCACGACGCTGAAGATGATCAACCGGCTGGTGGAACACGACAGCGGGACGATTCGCTTTGCCGGAGAGGAGATCCGCAGCCTGCCGGTGCTGGAGCTGCGGCGTCGTATGGGCTACGCCATTCAGTCCATCGGCCTGTTTCCCCACTGGACGGTGGCGCAGAACATTGCCACCGTGCTACAGCTGGAAAAATGGTCCCGGGCGAAGATCAACGCGCGCGTCGACGAACTGATGGCGCTGCTGGGCCTGGACACGTCGCTTCGCGACCGTTATCCGCACCAGCTATCCGGCGGGCAGCAGCAGCGGGTCGGGGTGGCGCGCGCACTGGCCGCTAACCCGCAGGTGCTGCTGATGGATGAGCCCTTCGGCGCGCTGGACCCGGTCACCCGCGGCGCGCTTCAGGCCGAGATGAGCCGCATCCACCGCATTCTTGGCCGCACGATCGTGCTGGTGACGCATGATATCGACGAGGCGCTGCGGCTGGCCGATCGCCTGGTGCTGATGGATCACGGCGAAGTCGTCCAGCAGGGTACGCCGCTTGAACTGTTAACGTCGCCGGCAAACGATTTTGTGCGTGAGTTTTTTGGCCGCAGCGAGCTGGGCGTCAGGCTGCTCTCTCTGCGCACCGTCAGAGACTATATGCGCCCGCAGGATGGGCCGGTCAACGGTGAACCGCTGCACGATGGGATGAGCCTGCGCGATGCCCTGTCAGCGTTTGTCGCCCGGCAGTGCGAAGTATTACCCGTTGCGGACGGGCAGGGAACGCCATGCGGGACGATCCATTTTCGCGATCTGCTGGCGGGGGAGGTGACGCGTGAAGTGGGTTCGTGATCCGTTACTCTGGCTGACAGGGCTGTTTATCGCCTTACTCTACCTGATGCCGCACAGCGCGGCGCTGTTTAATACTCTCTTCCCCGGGTTACCGCGTCCGGTGTACCAGCAGGAGAGCTTTGTTAATCTCACCCTGGCACACTTCTGGCTGGTGGCGGTGTCAAGCGTGATTGCCATCGTGCTGGGCGTTGGCGCCGGTATTGCGGTGACGCGGCCAGCGGGCAGGGAGTTTCGCCCGCTGGTGGAGACCATCGCCGTAACGGGGCAGACCTTCCCGCCGGTGGCCGTGCTGGCGATTGCCGTGCCGGCGATCGGTTTTGGGCAGGAGCCTGCCATCATTGCGCTGATTTTGTACGGCGTGTTGCCCATTCTGCAAGGGACGCTGGCGGGCATTGCGGCGGTGCCGGCATCGGTGCTGAGCGTAGCGGAAGGGATGGGGATGAGTGCCTGGCAGCGGCTGGTTAAGGTAGAACTGCCGCTGGCCGCACCGGTGATTATCGCTGGCGTACGCACGTCCGTGATTATCAACATTGGTACGGCAACCATCGCCTCGACCGTCGGTGCGAATACGCTGGGGACGCCGATCATCATCGGACTAAGCGGGTTTAATACGGCTTACATTATTCAGGGGGCGGTGCTGGTTGCGCTGGCGGCGATTGTGGTGGATCGCCTGTTTGAACGCCTGGCTGGATACCTCAGCCAACACCGCCGCGAACAATAAAGGAATACCCTGCCAGCATAACGCCACCGATACCGCTGATGGCCATCAGTGCAAAAAGGGTAATTACGGCCAGTTTCGTTGCCTTCATCATGTGCTCCTCTTGTTAACGGAACAATTATACGGTGAAGCGCAGCTGTTAATGAACCATTAAATGCCTTTACGACGCATTTGGCCCCAGCGGATAAACGGGATAACCGTGTTCGCGCCACTCCGTCAGGAGCTGCTGCTGCGAAGCGGAGGGGACTTCGCCGCACCAGACCAGCAGCGTCTGTCCCTCAAACAGCTCCGGCCTGAGCTGGGCCAGCGAGTGGGCAAGCACGTCAACCCGCCAGCCCTGCTGGGTGGCAATCCAGGCTTCGAGCCACAGCCGGGTGGTATCGTGCACGTTCCAGCCGATCACCAGCGCGTCTTTACCGTTTTTATTCCGCGCCGAGGAAAGACAGACGGAAATATAGTTAATCAGCACGCCGTCAAGCATGCTGAGCAGCGCCTGTAAGGTGGTTTGCTGACACTGGAGCCGACGCCGTAAAGGGATAAAAAGATGGGCGATCAGGGTTTGTGCGGGGTAGTCGCGACCCTGTTCTTTGATCCAGCCACGCAGACGCTGCACATTGCCGGTCTGCAATAGCCTCAGCAGCGTTTCCTGCCGCTCGCGCCAGATATGATGGGTGTCAGGATCGTCCTCGCACAGAAGCGATTTTACCTTGCCGACCTGCACGCCGTTGTCGATCCAGCTTTTGATCTCGCGGATCCGGTCAATGTCCGCATCGTTAAACAGGCGGTGCCCGCCGTCCGTTCTTTGCGGTTTAAGCAATCCGTACCGTCGCTGCCACGCCCGTAGCGTAACGGGATTGACATCACACAGGAGTGCCACTTCACCTATCGTGTAAAGCGCCATTTTCGCCCCCAGGCTTGCGCGTGCCCAGCTTAACTGTAGACCCACTTTGCTGAACCGGGAAAATTTGGTTCTTTTTCGTACAGATTATGCGAGGAACAGCTTATCTCCGGCAAAAGGTGTGATGGCGGGCACGAATTATCGCTTTTATGGCACGTTTCAAAGAAAGTTAAACGCCATCAGTGTATGTTACGCGTTTTTAGAATATGCGGTTTGTGAGTATGTACGAGTTTAATCTGGTGCTGCTGTTGCTTCAGCAGATGTGCGTGTTCCTGGTCATCGCCTGGCTGATGAGCAAAACGCGCCTGTTTATTCCGCTGATGCAGGTCACCGTACGTTTACCGCACAAGCTGCTCTGCTACGTCACCTTCTCCATTTTCTGCATTATGGGCACCTATTTTGGTCTCCATATCGAAGACTCTATCGCCAATACGCGCGCCATCGGCGCGGTCATGGGCGGGCTGCTCGGTGGCCCGGTCGTGGGCGGTCTGGTGGGGTTAACCGGCGGCCTGCATCGCTATTCCATGGGCGGTATGACGGCGCTGAGCTGCATGATTTCCACCATCGTCGAAGGGCTGCTGGGTGGCCTTGTCCACAGCTATATGATTAAGCGCGGTCGCCCGGATAAAGTGTTCAGCCCCCTTACCGCCGGGGCGATCACCTTCGTGGCGGAAATGGCGCAGATGGCGATCATCCTGCTGATTGCGCGCCCGTTTGACGATGCGTTACACCTCGTCAGCAACATTGCCGCACCGATGATGGTCACCAATACCGTAGGCGCGGCGCTGTTTATGCGCATTCTGCTCGACAAACGCGCCATGTTCGAAAAATACACCTCGGCTTTTTCTGCCACCGCCTTAAAAGTTGCGGCGTCGACGGAAGAGATCCTGCGCCAGGGATTCAACGAAGAGAACAGTATGAAGGTGGCGCAGGTGCTGTATAAAGAGCTGGATATCGGGGCCGTGGCGATTACCGATCGCGAAAAGCTGCTGGCGTTTACCGGTACCGGAGACGACCACCATCTGCCGGGTAAACCTATCTCCTCGGCCTATACCCTGCGCGCCATTGAAACGGGTGAAGTGGTGTATGCCGACGGGAATGAAGTGCCGTACCGCTGTTCCCTGCATCCGCAGTGCAAACTTGGCTCGACGCTGGTCATCCCCCTGCGGGGCGAAAACCAGCGCGTGATGGGCACCATTAAGCTTTACGAAGCCAAAAATCGCCTGTTCAGCTCCATCAACCGCACGCTGGGGGAGGGGATCGCCCAGCTGCTTTCGGCGCAAATCCTCGCGGGGCAGTATGAACGGCAAAAAGCGCTGCTGACGCAGTCAGAAATTAAGCTCCTGCACGCCCAGGTCAATCCGCATTTCCTGTTTAACGCGCTCAACACGCTGAAGGCGGTGATCCGCCGCGACAGCGATCAGGCCGCGCAGCTGGTGCAGTTTCTGTCGACGTTTTTCCGCAAAAACCTGAAGCGGCCTTCGGAGATCGTGACCCTTGCGGACGAGATTGAACACGTAAACGCCTATCTGCAAATCGAGAAAGCGCGCTTTCAGTCACGTTTACAGGTGTCGTTATCCGTCCCGGACGAGCTGGCGTATCAGCATCTTCCCGCCTTTACCCTGCAACCGATTGTAGAGAATGCCATTAAGCATGGAACATCGCAGCTGCTGGGCACGGGAGAGATTGTGATTTCCGCGTCCCGTTTTAACCACCATCTGGTGCTGGATATTGAAAATAACGCGGGGCTGTATGAAGCCTCTGCGTCAGACGGTCTGGGTATGAGCCTGGTGGATAAACGCCTGCGCGCGCATTTCGGGGACGACTGCGGAATAACCGTTGCCTGTGAGCCAGACCGCTTTACCCGAATTACCTTACGATTGCCGCTGGAGGAGAACGCATGTTAAGAGTGCTGATTGTTGACGATGAGCCGTTAGCACGGGAAAACCTGCGTGTCCTGTTGCAGGAGCAGAGTGACATTGAGGTCGTGGGTGAATGTGCCAATGCGATTGAAGGCATCGGCGCGGTGCATAAGCTGCGTCCGGACGTCGTATTTCTCGATATTCAGATGCCGCGCATCAGCGGGCTGGAGATGGTCGGCATGCTTGACCCGGAGCACCGTCCCTATATCGTCTTTCTGACGGCCTTTGACGAGTACGCCGTAAAGGCGTTTGAAGAGCACGCGTTCGATTATCTGCTGAAACCGATTGAGGAGAAACGGCTCGAAAAGACCCTGCTCCGTTTGCGGCAGGAGCGTACCGTACAGGATGTGTCGCTCCTGCCGGACCATCAGCAGCCCCTGAAGTTTATCCCCTGCACCGGACACAGCCGGATTTACCTCCTGCAAATGGACGACGTTGCCTTTGTCAGCAGCCGTCTGAGCGGGGTGTACGTTACCAGTGCCGAAGGCAACGAAGGCTTTACCGAGCTGACGCTGCGCACGCTGGAAAGCCGCACGCCGCTGATCCGCTGCCACCGTCAGTACCTGGTGAACATGGCGCACCTGAAGGAGATCCGTCTGGAAGATAACGGCCAGGCCGAGCTGGTGCTGCGCGCCGGACAGACCGTGCCCGTCAGCCGTCGCTACCTGAAAAGTTTGAAAGAGGCGATTGGACTGTAAAACTGGTACACTGCGCGCCATTGCATCATCGACATTCGAAGGCTCTATGCTAAGTAACGATATTCTTCGTAGCCTGCGCTACACCTTGAAGGCGAACAACAATGACATGGTGCGCATTCTTGCGCTTTCCGATATGGAATCCACGTCCGCCAGTTTTGACACCTGGATGACCAAAGAAGATGAAGAGGGCTTTGTTCGCTGCCCGGACATTATTCTGTCGGGCTTTCTGAATGGCCTGATCTACGACAGACGCGGCAAAGATGCGTCTGCGCCCGAGCTGGCGCTGGAGCGTCGGGTGAACAACAACACGGTGCTCAAAAAGCTGCGTATTGCGTTCTCCCTGAAAACTGACGACATCCTGGCGATCGTGACCGAGCAGAAATTTCGCGTGTCGATGCCGGAAATCACCGCCATGATGCGCGCGCCGGATCATAAGAATTACCGCGAGTGTGGGGATCAGTTTCTGCGCTATTTCCTGCGTGGGTTGACGCAGCGGATGCACAGCACGAAGGCGTGATTTTTAGCCGGGTGGCGGCTTCGCCTTACCCGGCCTACATAACCCGTAGGCCTGAGCAAGCGTAGCGCCGCCGGGCAAAAAAAAGCCGGATTCTCATCCGGCTTTTTTATTATTTCACCTGCTGACCCGGCTTCGCGCCTTCGTCAGGGCTTAGCAGGAAGATGTCTTTCCCGCCCGGGCCTGCGGCCATCACCATCCCCTCAGAGATGCCGAAGCGCATTTTACGCGGCGCCAGGTTTGCCACCATCACGGTCTGACGACCAATCAGCACCTGCGGGTCAGGATACGCGGAGCGAATGCCGGAGAAGACGTTACGCTTCTCACCGCCCAGATCCAGCGTCAGACGCAGCAGTTTGTCAGAACCTTCCACGAACTCCGCGTTTTCGATCAGCGCCACGCGCAGGTCGACCTTCGCGAAATCATCAAAGGTGATGGTCTCCTGAATCGGATCGTCAGCCAGCGGGCCGGTCACCGGTGCGGCCGCCGCTTTCACCTCTTCCTTAGAGGCTTCCACCAGGGCGTCAACCTGCTTCATCTCGATGCGGTTGTACAGCGCCTTGAAGGTGTTCACCTTGTGGCCGAGCAGCGGCTGCTGGATGGCATCCCAGGTCAGTTCGGTATTCAGGAACGCTTCCGCGCGGGCTGATAGCTGCGGCAGAACCGGCTTCAGCCAGGTCATCAGCACGCGGAACATGTTCAGACCCATGGTGCAGATTGCCTGCAAGTCCGCGTCACGGCCTTCCTGTTTCGCCACCACCCACGGTGCCTGCTCGTCCACATAGCGGTTGGCCACGTCTGCCAGCGCCATGATTTCGCGAATGGCTTTACCGAATTCACGGCTTTCCCAGGCTTCGCCAACCGCAGCGGCGGCGTCGGTGAAGGTTTTGTACAGTTCAGGATCGGCCAGCTCGGCAGAGAGCACGCCGTCAAAGCGTTTGGCAATAAAGCCCGCGTTACGTGACGCCAGGTTCACCACCTTGTTGACGATGTCCGCGTTCACGCGCTGGACGAAATCTTCCAGGTTCAGGTCGATATCGTCGATGCGGGAAGAGAGCTTCGCGGTGTAATAGTAGCGCAGGCTGTCCGCGTCAAAGTGGTTCAGCCAGGTGCTGGCCTTGATAAACGTCCCGCGAGATTTAGACATCTTCGCGCCGTTCACCGTGACGTAGCCATGTACGAACAGGTTAGTCGGCTTGCGGAAGTTGCTGCCTTCCAGCATCGCTGGCCAGAACAGGCTGTGGAAGTAAACGATGTCTTTGCCGATAAAGTGGTACAGTTCGGCATCGGAATCTTTCTTCCAGTATTCGTCGAAGCTTACGGTGTCGCCGCGCTTGTCACACAGGTTCTTGAACGAACCCATGTAGCCGATTGGCGCATCCAGCCAGACGTAGAAATATTTGCCCGGCGCGTTCGGGATTTCAAAGCCAAAGTAGGGCGCATCGCGGGAGATATCCCACTGTTGCAGACCGGACTCGAACCACTCCTGCATTTTGTTCGCAACCTGCTCCTGCAACGCACCGCTACGGGTCCACGCCTTCAGCATTTCGCTGAAGGACGGCAGGTCGAAGAAGAAGTGCTCGGAGTCACGCATCACCGGCGTCGCGCCGGAAACCACGGATTTCGGTTCGATAAGCTCGGTCGGGCTGTAGGTCGCGCCGCACACTTCGCAGTTATCGCCGTACTGGTCCGGGGATTTACATTTCGGGCAGGTGCCTTTGACGAAACGGTCCGGCAGGAACATGCCTTTTTCCGGATCGTACAGCTGAGAAATGGTGCGGTTTTTAATGAAACCATTCTCTTTCAGACGGGTGTAGATCAGCTCCGACAGCTCGCGGTTTTCGTCGCTGTGTGTGGAGTGATAGTTGTCATAGCTGATGTCAAAGCCAGCAAAATCGGTCTGATGCTCCTGACTCATTTCGGCGATCATCTGTTCCGGGGAGATCCCCAGCTGCTGCGCTTTCAGCATGATCGGCGTGCCGTGGGCATCGTCCGCACAGATGAAGTTCACCTCGTGGCCGCGCATTCGCTGGTAACGGACCCAGACATCAGCCTGGATATGCTCCAGCATGTGGCCGAGGTGGATTGAGCCGTTGGCGTACGGCAGGGCGCACGTTACCAGAATTTTCTTCGCGACTTGAGTCATAGTAGGCATTACTTCTTTTAACTGTGAAAAGGGTTTTCGATATTACCAAAAGGGGCATTATTAAGTAAGCACAAACCACGGCCTTTCAGGTAAACTTGTTTGCCTAAGGTCTTATTCACAAGAACAAAGGAGTCGGGATGAGTTCTCAATCCCAGGCCAAATCACCGGAAGCCTTACGAGCAATGGTCGCCGGGACGCTGGCTAATTTTCAGCATCCAACCCTGAAGCACAATCTCACGACGCTGAAAGCGCTTCACCACGTCGCATGGCTGGACGATACGCTGCACATCGAGCTACAGATGCCGTTCGTCTGGACCAGCGCTTTTGATGCCCTGAAAGAGCAAACCAGCTCTGAGCTGCTGCGCATTACCGGGGCAAAAGCGATTGACTGGAAGCTGAGCCACAGCATCGCCACGCTCAAGCGCGTGAAAAATCAGCCGGGCGTTAACGGGGTGAAGAACATCATCGCCGTCAGCTCTGGCAAGGGTGGGGTGGGTAAATCCTCAACCGCCGTTAACCTGGCGCTTGCGCTGGCGGCAGAGGGGGCGAAGGTCGGCATTCTGGATGCGGATATCTACGGTCCGTCCATTCCAAACATGCTGGGGGCGGAAAACCAGCGTCCAACCTCGCCGGACGGCACCCATATGGCGCCGATCATGGCGCACGGGCTGGCGACCAACTCCATTGGTTACCTGGTGACGGACGATAACGCGATGGTCTGGCGTGGCCCGATGGCCAGCAAAGCGCTGCTGCAAATGTTGCAGGAGACAATGTGGCCTGACCTTGATTATCTGGTGCTGGACATGCCGCCGGGCACCGGTGATATCCAGCTGACGCTGGCGCAGAACATTCCGGTCACCGGCGCCGTGGTGGTAACCACGCCGCAGGACATCGCCCTGATCGACGCCAAAAAAGGCATTGTCATGTTCGAGAAAGTGGAGGTGCCGGTCCTGGGCATCGTCGAGAACATGAGCATGCACATTTGCAGCAATTGCGGTCATCACGAGCCCATCTTTGGCACCGGCGGTGCGGAAAAGCTGGCGGCGCAGTACCACACGCAGCTGCTTGGGCAACTGCCGCTGCACATCACGCTGCGTGAAGATCTCGATAGCGGGAAACCGACGGTGGTCAGCCGTCCGGACAGCGAATTTACGGAAATCTATCGCCAGCTGGCAGGGCGCGTTGCGGCGCAGCTGTACTGGCAGGGTGAAGTGATCCCAAGCGAGATCGCCTTCCGCGCGGTGTAAATCCTTCGCGTCGAATTGCCGGGTGGCGCTTCGCTTACCCGGCCTACAAATGGCACCATCACGCAGGTGGGTAAGGCGAAGCCGCCACCCGACGTTAACCCAGCCGATAGTGCATCAAATAATACTCTCCATCCGGAGAATCCCCCGTCGCCTCAATGTGCCAACCGTGGCGTTGGTAAAACGCAACCGCCCGCGCATTCTTCACCAGACACTTCAGCGCGCCTGTACTGGTAAACGTCTTCTGAACCTGTTCAAGGAGCCGGCTCCCGACCCCGAGATGTTGATACTGCGGGTCGACAAACAGGTTGTGCAGAAAGTTATCGTTTACCCAGACGGAGGCGAAACCCACTCTGTGACCGTCGTGGATCGCAACCCAGATCTGCTCGTCACGCGTTGCGGCGTCAAAATCCTCAAGCTGCCATTCAGAACCGTCCAGCCATGGCCAGGCAGCGCGTCGTGCATGCAGGTACAGGGTACGCAGAAACGGCCGATCGTCTTCCTGCCAGGGCCGGATCATCGTATCAGCGGTGATAGAAGATATCTCCGTTATAGGCTTTATGGATTTTCCCATCCGCATCGCCAATCAGAACGTAGTTTTCGCCCATGTAGGTCCAGTGCGTACCGGCATCCGGCGCGGGAAGGTTACGCAACTGGTACTGTTTGATGGTGTACTCAGGCGTCTGATACTGCGCGGGCGCCGTATCGCCAATCTTAAATTTGGTGAAGTCGGCGATGAACTCCTGCTCTTCATAAGCCTTAATACCGGAAGGCGCGGCGGCCGTTTGCGGGGCTGCGAATGCGGAGCCCGCCAGAGACAGTAATACACCCAGAAGCACCAATTTACGCTTAGCCATTTTTTCTCCAGTGATATCGTTACGGATACGCTTGTCTGCGGGGAACAGTGCGGCAGACAGCCCATTTTAAGTATCAAAACAGGGTGTGTTTGAAAAAAAATGTAACAAAAGTGAACGGTTTTGTGTAGTGCCAGCGGTTGTGAGTATTATTGATATGAATGCATGCTGGTGGGAATAATTCATTGTAATTATCGTTTTGCTGAATTAATTCTGAAAATACATTGTTGCCGTAATTTTATAAACTGTAGATCGTGCATTTTTTTACAGCAGGCTTTAAGATTTTCAGGAAGATTATATTTTAATTAATTGCCCGTCACGGATCGGGCAATTCGTTACTTCACTTTTAGATTACGTTTAAGTATTCCCTTGAAAAGACAGTTATTTCAAGCGTGGGTTAGCGCAGGGCTGCGCCCCGTCGGGCGTTCGCCACGAGCAGGGATGATAAGTATATATAAATGAAAAACACAACAGCATTATCTGTAATATTCTTAGCAATAAGTCAGTTGGCGGGATGCGTAATTTCTCCTGGCCAAACGTTAAGTTCCGCAGGCAAAAAAATAATCGCGCCGGCCGATCTTAATAATAGCTTAGATAAACAAATCGAAATTTATCCACTTACGCCCGGATTAATTGAGAAACTACGTCCAGCAGCGGCAAAATCTCAGGCAAATCCTAATCTTGATGAGCAGGTCAAAAACTGGGAATACCGTATTGGAATCGGTGACATCCTGACGGTCACCGTCTGGGATCACCCGGAGCTGACTACGCCCGCGGGACAGTATCGCAGCGCAAGCGATACGGGAAACTGGGTCAATGCCGACGGCACGCTCTTTTACCCTTACGTGGGCAAACTGCACGTGGCGGGAAAAACGGTTTCCGAAGTGCGCGAGGAGATCACCGCGCGGCTGGATAACGTCATTGAAAGCCCTCAGGTGGACGTCAGCGTTGCCGCTTTCCGTTCGCAAAAAGCCTACGTTACGGGAGAAGTGGCGAAATCTGGCCAGCAGGCCATCACCAACATTCCGCTGACGGTAATGGACGCCGTTAATGCCGCCGGTGGGCTTACTGCCGATGCGGACTGGCGGAACGTGGTGCTGACTCACAACGGTCAGGATTCCCGAATTTCCCTGTACGCCCTGATGCAGCATGGCGATTTAACCCAGAATAAGCTGCTCAACCCTGGCGACATCCTGTTTATTCCCCGCAACGATGCGCTGAAAGTATTCGTGATGGGCGAGGTGGTTAAACAGAGCACGCTGAAGATGGATCGCAGCGGCATGACGCTGGCCGAAGCGCTCGGCAATGCCGGTGGCCTGGACCAGAATATGGCCGATGCAACGGGTATTTTTGTTATCCGCTCGGTACGCGAGTCCGGGAAAATTGCGAATATCTATCAGCTGAATGCAAAAGACGCGTCGGCCATGGTGCTGGGCACAGAGTTTCAGCTTGAGCCTTATGACATTGTGTATGTCACCACCGCACCACTGTCCCGCTGGAATCGCGTGATAACGCAGCTTGTACCAACGATTAGCGGGGTGCATGACCTCACCGAAACGGTTCGTTACATCAGATCGTGGCCGCAATAATGTTCAGATCAATATTGGTGGTTTGCACCGGAAATATCTGCCGTTCCCCAATTGGAGAACGGCTTTTACGCCAGTACTTGCCCGACAGAGACATCACCTCGGCGGGAATATTTGGCCTTGAGGGTTGCCCGGCGGATGACTGTGCCCAGGACGTAGCCTGGCGACACGGGATTTCCCTGGACGGCCATGTGGCACGCAGGTTGACGCCCGATCTGATGCAGGAGTCCGATCTCATTCTGGTTATGGAGCCGAAACACCTTCACTTTATTTCCGCCATGGCACCGGAGATCAGGGGCAAATCGCTGCTATTCGGGCAATGGCTGGAGCCGCAGGATATCCCCGATCCCTACCGTAAAAGCCGTGAAGCGTTTGAATATGTGTTCGGACTCTTGGGTAAAGCCAGCCAGGAATGGGCACGTCGATTGGGTCAGAAAGGAATGAAGCATTAATGTCGTCTTACACAACAGACAATTATGGTGCAGCGGCACCGCAACAAAGTGAAATCGATCTTGTCCGGTTGCTCGGCGAAATGATCGACCACCGCGCGATGATTATGTGCGTGACTTTCATTTCTATCTTATGCGCGGGCCTCTATGCCTGGGTTACGCCGCCTGTTTATCAGGCGGATGCCATGGTGCAAATAGAAAGCAAACAGGATAACAGCCTGCTCAAAGGGTTAAGCCAGCTGGGCTCCGCTGTTTCAACGGATGTTGCCCCTGAGATTTTACTGCTGAAATCACGCATGATCCTCGGCGAGACCGTCGACGACTTAGGTTTGACGTTTCAGGCGAAGCAGCGCGTTTTGCCTGTGGTGGGGCGTCTCTGGCAACGCCTGCAAGGGCGAGGGCAGGGCAAAATAACCCTAGGCGAACTCCAGATCCCGCAGGTGGAGGGCAATGCGCAGGAACTTATACTGACCGTAAAGGAAGCGGGAAGGTATCACCTGACGGGCGAAAACATTGAGGCTGACGGTTCGGTCGGGAAAATGCTTGTTACGCAAGGGATCGTTTTGCTCGTGACCTCGATTGACGCTGAGCCAGGCACGCAGTTTTCGCTTAAGACGCTGACGCGCCTGGAGACAATCAACGCCCTGAAAAAGAGCCTCACGGTTGCGGAGTCGGTGAAACAGAGCGGTATCGTGACCTTAACCCTGACTGGCGACGATCCTGACAAAATTGCCAGGGTGCTGAATACGATTGCCGAGAATTATCTCCAACAGAATATCGCGCGTCAGGAGGCTCAGGATTCTCGTAGTCTGGCTTTTTTACAGGAGCAGTTGCCGAAGATCAGAACGGAACTGGATCAGGCTGAAGCGCGGCTGAATGCCTACCGGGCGCAGCGCGACTCGGTGGATCTCTCTTTAGAGGCAAAATCCATACTGGATCAGGTTGTTAACGTTGAGAATCAGCTAAATGAGCTGACGTTCCGTGAAGCAGAGATCTCTCAGCTCTTTAAAAAGAATCACCCCACCTACCGTGCATTGCGTGAAAAGAGACAAACCCTTGAGCGGGAACGCGAGCGTCTGAATCACCGGGTATCAGCAATGCCCTCCACGCAGCAGGAGATTTTACGCCTGAGCCGGGACGTTGAGTCAGGCCGCACGATCTATTTACAGCTACTGACGCGCCAGCAGGAGCTGAATATTTCCCGCTCCAGCGCTATCGGGAACGTGAGGATCATTGATAAGGCGGTTACGCTCCCGGATCCAATAAAGCCGCGAAAAGCGTTAATCATCGTCCTTGGCGCGCTGTTCGGGCTCATGCTCTCAATGGGCGGCGTGCTGGTACACATGGCGTTTAAACGTGGGATTATGCTCTCCGAACAGCTGGAAATGCATGGAATTCCGGTTCTGGCTACGCTGCCTCGTTCCCAGTGGCTGTGGAAAAAAACGCATCTGCGCAGAAAAATTCCGTTTACCCGTCACTGGAAGCACAAAACGCTGGACGTGCCGTTCCTGCCTGTCGATCGGCCTGCTGATATGTTTGTCGAAGCGGTTCGGGGGCTGCGCACCAGCCTGCATTTCTCCATGATGGAGGCTGAGAATCGTATCGTGATGATTTCTGGCCCTACTCAGGACTGCGGTAAAACGCTGGTGGGGACGAACCTGGCGGCCATTGCCGGACAGAGCGGCCAGCGGGTGCTGTTTATCGATGCGGATATGCGTCAGGGCTATGTTCATAACATTTTTGGCCTGGATAACCGTCATGGGCTGTCCAGCGTGCTTGAAGGTAAATGCGACTGTACAGAGGTAATTCAGCGCTTCGAGAAGGGGGGGATCGACGTCATTACCTGCGGCCCGGAACCGCTGCGACCGCTGGAGATGCTGTTAAGCGAACGGTTCCTGGCCGTTATGTCATGGGTAAACGAACATTATGACATAGTCATCATCGATACCCCGCCAGTGCTGGCCGTCACCGATGCGGCGCTGGTTGCCAGAGCAGCCGGAACGACGCTGATGGTGGCCCGTTTCGATAAAACCAGCGTGAAAGAGATGGAGAATACCATTAAACGTCTGCACCGCGTTGGCGTAAAGGTCAGCGGAACCATTCTTAACGATATTGTTAAGTCCGCAGCGCTGTTTTACGGCTCTGAGTGTAGCCAGTATGAATATGGTTATGGTTCGAAGAAAAAGCGGGGCGAGCATTAAGGCAGGGAAAATAATCCCTCTCCCGGCCGGGAGAGGGATAGGCATTACTTCGCCAGGACTTCCTCTGCGGTACGCTCAACCAGAGACAGCAGGACTTTGATGTCCTCCAGCGTCACGGTTGGGTTCAGCAGGGTCAGCTTCAAGCAGGTGACGCCGTTATGCTCGGTCACGCCGACGTTTGCACGGCCAGACTCCAGCAGCGCGTCACCAATTTTCTGGTTCAGCAGGGCGATACCCGCGTGCACCTGTCCACGGAAGCGGAACAGCACGCTTGCCAGCTGAGGCTGCATCACCAGTTCCAGAGCAGACTGCTCTTTCACGTAAGCCGCAACCTGCTGTGCCAGCGTCACGCCGTGGTCGATGATGGCCGCGTATTGCTCCTGACCCAGCGCTTCCAGGCTCATCCACAGTTTCAGCGCGTCAAAACGGCGCGTGGTTTGCAGAGACTTGGAGACCAGGTTAGGCACGCCCGCTTCTTCATCGAACTCAGAGTTCAGATAAGCCGCCTGATAGCGCATCAGCTCATAATGACGCGCTTCTTTCAGCAGGAACGCGCCGCAGCTGATGGTCTGGAAGAACTGCTTGTGGAAGTCCAGGGTTACGGAATCCACCAGCTCAATGCCGTCCAGGTAGTGGCGATACTGCTCAGACATCAGCAGCGCGCCGCCCCAGGCCGCATCAACGTGCACCCAGATATTCTGCTTCGTAGCCAGCTCAGCAATGGCGCGCAGCGGATCGATAGCACCCGCATCGGTCGTGCCGGCGGTGGCTACAATCGCCAGGATCTGCTCGCCGTTCGCGTTGCACTGCTCAATTTTCGCCGCCAGATCGGTGAGATCCATGCGGGAGAATTCGTCCGTTTTCACCTGCACCACGGACTGGTAGCCCAGCCCCATCAGCGCCATGTTTTTCTGCACGGAGAAGTGTGCGTTTTCCGAGCACAGGACGCGGATTTTACGCAGATCGCCTACCAGACCGTCCTGCTGAACCGAGTGGCCCTGACGGGCGAAGAACGCGTCGCGCGCCAGCATCAGGCCCATCAGGTTGCTCTGGGTGCCGCCGCTGGTGAAGACGCCCGCGTCGCCAGCCTGATAACCCACGCGGGTACGCAGCCATTCGATCAGTTTGATCTCAATAATGGTTGCGGACGGGCTTTGATCCCAGGAGTCCATACTCTGGTTGGTGGCGTTAATCAGCACTTCCGCCGCCTGGCTAACCACCAGGCTTGGGCAGTGCAGGTGCGCCACGCATTGCGGGTGATGAACGGACAAACTGTCTTTCAGGAAGAACTCCACGGCGCGTTCAATCGCCGCTTCGTTGCCCAGCCCTTTCGGGTTGAAATCCAGCTTAATACGGTCGCGCAGCTCCGCGACCGTTTTGCCCTGATACATCTCAGGCTGTTTCAGCCACTGCATCACAGCCTGAGTGCTTTGTTCAATCGCCTGCTGGTAAGCTTCAATGCTCTGCGCAGAGGAGAACAAAATTGGGTTTGAATCAGACATCGTATTCAACAACTCCGGTTACGCCGGGCGAACGCCCGCAGCAAGCAGCGCCTGCTCGAATTTATCCAGGAAGATTTTCAGCTCTTCGTCGCTGATCAGCAGAGAAGGCAGCAGACGCAGAACGATACCGTTACGGCCGCCACGCTCCAGAATCAGACCGGCTTCGAAGCACTTCTTCTGGATCAGCGCAGACAGCTCGCCGTCGCCCGGGAAGCAGCCCATGTGGTCAGCGGCTTCATGCGGCTTAACGATCTCGATACCGATCATCATGCCCAGACCGCGAACGTGGCCGATGACCGGATAACGTTTCGCCATCTCTTTCAGCTGGCCCTTCAGCCATTCGCCCTGTGCGGCCACTTTGCCCGCGATGTTCTGGTCTTTCAGGATCTTCAGCGTCGTCAGGCCAGTTGCCATTGCCAGCTGGTTACCACGGAAAGTGCCGGTGTGGTGACCAGGTGCCCATGCATCGAACTGCTTCTTGATGCCGAGTACAGCCAGTGGCAGACCACCGCCAACCGCTTTAGACATCACGATGATGTCTGGCTCGATGCCTGCGTGCTCGAAGGCGAAGAATTTACCGGTACGGGCAAAGCCAGCCTGAACTTCGTCGAGGATCAGCAGAATGCCGTGTTCCTGAGTCACTTTACGAATGCGCTGCAACCACTCAGCCGGAGCCGGGTTCACGCCGCCTTCACCCTGAACGGCTTCCAGGATCACCGCAGCAGGTTTACGCACGCCGCTTTCGACGTCGTTAATCAGGTTATCGAAGTAGTAGGTCAGCGCCTTCACGCCCGCTTCCCCACCGATACCCAACGGGCAGCGGTACTCGTGCGGGTAAGGCATGAATTGCACTTCAGGCATCATGCCGTCAACCGCTTCCTTCGGAGACAGGTTACCGGTGACGGACAGTGCGCCGTGGGTCATACCGTGGTAACCACCAGAGAAACTGATGATACCGCTACGACCGGTCACTTTTTTCGCCAGCTTCAGCGCCGCTTCAACGGCGTCAGCGCCGGATGGGCCAGTGAATTGCAGGCAGTACTCTTTGCCCTGACCAGGCAACAGAGAGAGAAGATATTCTGAAAACGCGTCTTTCAACGGCGTGGTCAGATCCAGGGTATGTAACGGCAAGCCGCTGGTAATGACATTTTGGATGCTTTTCAGCACATCAGGATGATTGTGGCCAAGCGCGAGGGTGCCTGCGCCTGCTAAACAGTCAAGGTATTCTTTATTATCTGCATCGGTGATCCACACGCCTTCTGCTTTCGTGATGGCTAAAGGCAGTTTGCGCGGATAACTCCTGACGTTAGATTCAAACTCGGCCTGACGGGCCAGATAGGTTTCGTTGCTTTTGTGGGCATCTACGGTGTCAATACGGACTTTATCCGTCATCATATCACTCCTACAACCGCCGCTTCGTTATGAGCAACGATTGAATAAAAAGTTAAAAAACAGATGGGGCCTGAAAAAAACGCCGCCAATATAGAGCCTTTTGTCACCAGGCTCAATGGTTAATTTGTTTACTGTTTTGTGACACAGGGCACAGGGGAGGGGGTAACCTCATTTTCTGGCAAAAACTTGCAGTTTATGGCGAGTAAAAACAGTGACTTAGATATGAATTGTCAGCATTGTAAAATCAGACAAAAGAGTGTGGCAAATTGTGCGACTGGCAGGCTAAAAGGAGGCGGGGAGCCTCCTTACGCTGTTTATTTCTGGGTAATGCTTAAAATGCCGTGTTCGCGTCCCTTCGTTTTATTCCACGACGCGTCCGTAATGCCGTTCTCATCCAGGCTTAGCGATATCACAAAACCATTACCGTGAATTTCATAAAAATTGGCGTTCAGGCGTTTAACGCTGGCTTTTTTGCCGTTAACCGTCGCGCTAAAAAAGCCGTTTGAAAGGGTAGCGTTGACCGTATCCGACGAGAATGAGGCTTCACGAAGGGGATCGTGCACGGAAGTCGATGGTTCGTTTTGTGCCGCATTTTCCGCTTTGGTTTTGCTGATATCACACGAGCCATTGCCAGCGCTCATTTGCGTGCATCCCGAGCGCTCTAACTGAGCACGATAGTGTGCGTTAATGGCGTGTGCAGGCGAAACACAAACCGCAAGTACGGCTGCGCTTATCACCATCATCATTAATTTTTTCATTTTATCCCCTCAAAAACGACACAAATAATAAGAAACGTACATAAAGCCAATTCCGATACCTGCGCCCATAGCGAAGTCATTGCTGGTTGCCGCGCCATCATATTGTTCATCCAGCGTGACTCGCTGGACCGGTTGCTGATGCGCATCGTTCTGTGCTTTCCGTTCATCATTATAGGTGGTGGTATTAATCCTATTATTGATTTTATAATTTTTTATAGTTGATCTTTTAATTACAATGATAACGGAGCGAAAATATAAATATTC